>JBARYS010000351.1:0-4268 GCA_049648155.1 Catalinimonas sp.
CGTGCTGGTTCCGCAGGTTGGTCACCTCGACCAAGGTGTTGAAGGGCAGCTCCTTGTGTGCACCCGTCAGCGCCTCCATGTCGAAGGGCTCGCCACTGGCCGTGATGCGCCCGTGGAAGCGGTCGGCGTAGTAAGAGGCCATCCCCTCCTGTGTCTGCCCGATCTGCTGGGCGAAAGCAACGAAGGGGAGCAGCAAAACGCCGAGCATCCAGCCACGGCACGCTGACTTGAAAAGACTGGAAAGGAGTAGCATCTGCATGGGAAACCCGAATTGGGGCTAATTATTTCGGCGAGGCGAGAAAGAGCAAGTTTAGAGTCCGAGACGAAGACTCACTGCGAAAGCCGTGCCCCTTCCACCCAGGTCAGTACGTAGCCGGGCCACGTACGAAAACAGACGCCCAGCGTCTCACGCCGTTCGGCCGAGCGCACGCTCACTTCCAGGCTGCCCCGGTTGTCGAAGATCTTGAACGGCCGGGCGCGGAGGTGGTCGCGGAAGCTGAGGCCCTGCCGCCCGTACCACTTGTAGACGGCCTCCTTGGCGCTCCAACAGATCGCCAGCGTCAGCAAGTCGGTGGGCAGGTCGGCGCGTTCGTCTGCCCCCATGAAGCGGGGGGCCAGCGCGGCCAGCTTCGAACGGACCGGCTCCAGGTCGATGCCCGCCCGCTGTCGGCCCACCTGAGCGGCCACGTAGGGAAACGCGTGGGTGAGCGAGACGCCGCTCGCCGCGCCCAGCCACTCCGGTTTGCCGTGGTTGTCCTTCAGCAGGTCGGTCGGTCGGAGGTCTGCCCGGTGCGCCAGTTCAAACGCCACCACGCGCGCGCCTAACCACTCGTGCCGCTTCGTGGGGTGCGAGATGGCCCGGTACTCGGCACGCAGGCGGTCGGTCCAGGCCAGGCGGTCGCGTAGCGATTCTTCCGGCTCCCGCAGTTCCCACAGGGCCCACCCGGCGGCGGTGTCTTCGAGCGTGATCGGCACGATGCGGGGCGCGGCTACTCGTCGCCGCCCAAGAAGGGATAGCGAAAGTCGTACGGCGGCACGAAGTTCTCCTTGATCGTACGCGGCGAGGTCCACCGCAGCAGGTTCAGCATTGAGCCGGCCTTATCGTTGGTGCCCGACGCCCGGCTGCCACCAAAGGGCTGCTGCCCCACCACGGCCCCGGTGGGCTTGTCGTTCAGGTAGAAGTTGCCCGCCGCGTGGCGCAGGCGGTCGGTGGCCAGTTCGAGGGCGTAGCGATCCTGCGCAAACACGGCCCCTGTCAGGGCGTAGGGCGAGGTCTCGTCGACCAGTTGCAGCGCCTCTTCGAACCACTCGGCTTCGTAGACGTAGACCGTCAGCACCGGCCCGAACAGCTCTTCGCGCATCGTGACGTACATCGGGTCCTGGGTCTTGATCACCGTCGGGGCGATGAAGTAGCCCTCGCTTTTGTCGTGCGTGCCGCCCGCGATGACCTCCACGGCGGGGTCTTTCTTGGCCGCCTCTACGTAACCCGTGATCTTGTCGAACGAGCGCTCGTCGATCACCGCGTTGCAGAAGTTCGTAAAATCTTCGACGCCGCCCATCTTGATCGCCGCCAGGTCCTGCTGCATGTAGCCCCAGACCTCGTCCCAGAGGTTGTTGGGCACATAGGCACGCGAGGCCGCCGAGCACTTCTGCCCCTGGTACTCGAACGCACCGCGCACCAGCGCCGTAGCCAGCGCGCGGGCGTCGGCCGATTTATGAGCGATCACGAAGTCCTTGCCGCCGGTTTCGCCCACCACGCGCGGGTAGGTACGGTAGCGGCCGATGTTCTCGCCCACGGTGCGCCAGAGCTCCTGGAATACGGCCGTGCTGCCGGTGAAGTGCAGGCCCGCAAAGTCGGGGTGCTTGAAGATGATGTCGCCCGCCGTGGGGCCGTCGACGTAGATCAGGTTGATGACGCCGTCGGGCACGCCCGCCTCGCGGAACACGCGCATCAGCACCTGAGCGGCGTACACCTGCGTGTAGGCGGGCTTCCAGACCACGGTGTTGCCCATCAGCGCCATGGCGGCGGGCAGGTTGCCGGCAATGGCCGTGAAGTTGAACGGCGTAATGGCGAACGTGAAGCCTTCGAGTGGGCGGTAGTCGGTGCGGTTCCAGATGCCGTCCGACGACGCAGGTTGTTCGGCGTAGATGCCCGCCAGGAAGTGAACGTTGAAGCGCAGGAAGTCGATCATCTCGCAGGCGGCGTCGATCTCGGCCTGGTAGGCGTTCTTCGACTGCCCCAGCATGGTGGCAGCGTTGACCTCGGCGCGGTAGGGCCCGGCCAGCAGGTCAGCGGCCTTCAGAAAGATGGCCGCCCGGTCTTGCCAAGCGAGCCGCTCCCAGTCGTGCTTCGCACCCAGGGCGGCGTTGATGGCCTGCTCGACGTGCCCGCCGTCACCCTCGTGGAAATGGCCCAGCGTGTGGCGGTGGTCGTGCGGCGGGGCCAGCCGGTGGGTGTTGCCGGTGCGTACCTCCTCGCCGCCGATGTACATCGGCACGTCCAACTCCCGGCCCCGCGCCGCTTCGAGGGCGGCTTGCAGTTCGCGGCGCTCGGGGCTGCCGGGGGCGTAGGCCAGAACGGATTCGTTGCGGGGCGCGGGGGGGCGAAAAAAGCCGTGCGGCATGGTAGATCAGGGTTCGTTTAGGTGGGCGGCAAAGGTAGCCCGTGCCCGTAAGACCCCGACACACCGGGCGGCGCACGAAGCCCGGGGCGCGGCCCACCGTGGGTGCTTCTTTCGCGGTCGGGGCGACCGTTGTATGTGTTGGCGTCTCCATTTACCTTTGCAGGCCGAAACGGAGGGCGTAGCTCAGTCGGTTAGAGCGCCAGATTGTGGTTCTGGAGGTCGCGGGTTCGATTCCCGTCGCTCTCCCTCCTTCATAAAGCCCCTTAGGTTCGCCGGAGGGGCTTCTTTTTTGCCCTTTACCTCCGCGCCGTGCCCATTCCTTTTTACTCGCTGGACGCGCAACACGCCGCCGTTGCCGACGCTTTGCGTGAGGCGCACGAAGCGTTTATGGCGCGGCAGTGGTTCGTGCTGGGCGAGGGGGTGCAACGGTTCGAAGCGGCCTGGGCCAGGTGCTGCGGCACGGCGCACGCCGTGGGCGTGGGTAACGGGCAGGATGCCCTCATGCTCAGCCTACGGGCGCTCGGCGTCGGCCCGGGCGACGAGGTGATCGTGCCGGCGCACACGTTCGTAGCTACCGCGATGGCCGTCTCGCAGGCGGGGGCAGCGCCGATCATGGCCGACGTCGACGCTGAAACCGGTTTGCTGACGGCCGCCACCGTGTCCCCCCGCCTGACGCCCCGCACGCGCGCCGTGATCCCGGTACACCTCTACGGTCACCCCGCGCCCCTCGCCGAGTTACTGGCGCTGACCTCGGCACATGGAATGCACCTACTCGAAGACAACGCCCAGGCGCACGGAGCCCGTTACCGGGGCCGCCCCACGGGCGGCTTCGGCGCGGCCAACGCCACGAGTTTTTACCCCACCAAGAACTTGGGGGCACTCGGCGACGCCGGGGCCGTCACGACCAACGACGCCGGGGTGGCCGAGCGTCTGCGGCGGCTCGGCAACTACGGCTCGTCCCGGAAGTATCATCACAAAGAAGTAGGCGTCAACTCGCGCCTCGACGAGTGGCAGGCAATTGTGCTCGACATCAAGCTGCGACACTTAGCAGAGTGGACCGCCGAGCGACGGCGGCTGGCGTCGCTTTACGATGAGCACCTGCGGGATGTGCCGCACTTGCAACACCCGCCCCGCCCCCGGGAGCCGGACACGGCGCACGTTTGGCACCTATACGTGGTGCGCCACCCGCGTCGTGACGCGCTGCAAGCGGCCCTGCGGACGGCCGAGATCGGGACGTTGATTCACTACCCGACGCCCGTACACCTGCAACCGGCTTACGAAGGGCTGAGGCACCGTCGTGGCGACCTACCGAACGCCGAACGGTGGTCCGATGAGGCCCTGTCGCTGCCCCTCTATCCCGGGTTGAGCGAGCAAGACGTGGCACGGGTTGCCGAGGTGGTCCGGCGGTTCGGTCGTACGTGAGGGTTAGGGGTCTTTCTGTGAAAGGTGCTATCGCAGGACGTCGAGCCGCTCGATGAGCGCCGCTCGGGTCACCGCCTTGGGCCGTAGGGGCGCGACCTTTTTCGTGGGGCTGAGGTGATAGTACGTGCCCTGGTAATAGAGATAGAAGCGCTGCTCGGTGGGTTCCTTCAGCTCCATCACCTTGTAGCGGTCGGCGTCGAACGGGCCGTAGAGCCACAGCTC
>JBARYS010000352.1:0-2365 GCA_049648155.1 Catalinimonas sp.
GCCGCGACCAGCGCTACGGCATGGTCACGGCCTGCGTAGGCGGCGGCCAGGGTGTGGCGGGCATCTTCGAGCGCCTCAACTGATTTGATGTACAAGGTATCAGGTACCAAGTATCAGGTACGCTGACGCACCACAGACTCGGTACCTGATCATAATACCTTGTACCTAATACTTAATACCTGGTACCAGATACTTAATACTTAATAAACACAACCATGGAAGCATTACTGGAAGGACGCGCCATCAAGGGTGGCGAATTTTTGATCAAAGAGACCGACGCCGAGCAGGTGTTCGTGCCCGAGGAGTTCACCGAAGAGCAGCGCATGATCGCGCAGACGTGCCGCGACTTTCTGGCGAAGGAGATTCACCCGCGCCTCGACGAGATCGACAGCATGAAGGATAACCAAATCATGCCGCAATTGCTCGACAAGGCCGGGGAATTGGGGCTGTTGGGCACGTCGGTGCCCGAGAACTACGGCGGCTTCGGCATGGACTTTAACACGTCGATGCTGGTGGCCGACATCACCGGGGCGGGGCACTCGTTCGCGGTGGCCCTTTCGGCGCACACGGGCATCGGCACGCTGCCGATCCTCTACTATGGCAACGAGGAGCAGAAGGAGAAATACCTACCCAAACTGGCCGGCGGCGAGTGGAAGGCCGCCTACTGCCTCACCGAACCTGACTCCGGCTCTGACGCCAATTCAGGCAAGACCAAAGCGGTGCTCAGCGACGACGGCAAGCACTACCACCTCACGGGGCAGAAGATGTGGATCACGAACGGGGGATTCGCCGACGTGTTCATCGTCTTCGCCAAGATCGAGGATGACAAAAACCTGACGGCCTTCATTGTCGAGAAGGCGTTCGGTAACATCACAATGAACGACGAGGAGAAGAAGATGGGCATCAAGGGGTCGTCCACGCGGCAGGTGTTCTTCAACGACACGCCCGTGCCCGCCGAGAACATGCTGTCGGACCGGCAGAACGGCTTCAAGATCGCCGTGAACATCCTTAACATCGGACGCATCAAGCTGGCCGCCGCCGCCATCGGCGCGTCGCGGCAGACGCTCGCGCAGGCCATCAACTACGCTAACGAGCGCAAACAGTTCGGCCGCGCCATCGCCAAGTACGGGGCCATCAAGTACAAGCTGGCCGAAATGGCCACGCGCCTCTACGCCAGCGAGTCGGCCGCTTACCGCGCCGGGCAGAACATCGACGACGCCTTCGGTGCGCTCGTGGCCGACGGCATGGACGAGGCCAAGGCCAAGCTGAAGTCGGTCGAGCAGTTTGCTATCGAGTGCGCGCTGATGAAGGTGCACGGCTCGGAGGTGCTCGACTACGTGGTCGACGAGGGCGTGCAGATCTACGGCGGCATGGGCTTCTCGGCCGACGCCCCGATGGACCGCGCCTACCGCGACGCGCGCATCAACCGCATCTTCGAAGGCACCAACGAGATCAACCGGATGCTGGCCATCGACATGATCCTGAAGCGTGCCATGAAGGGCGAACTCGACCTGATGGGCCCGGCGCAGGCCGTGGCGCAAGAGATCATGTCGATCCCTGACTTCGGCTCCGACGAAGAGGAGGGCCTCTTTACGGCCGAGAAGAAGGTGGTCAAGAACCTGAAGAAGGCCGTGCTGATGGTGGCCGGAGCGGCCGTGCAGAAGTACATGGACCAGCTCTACAAGGAGCAGGAGATCATCATGAACTTGGCCAACATGCTGATGGAGGTCTACGTGACCGAGTCGATGCTGCTGCGCACCGAGAAGCTAGCCCGCCTGCGCGGCGAAGAGGCCGTGGCCGGGCAGATCGACATGACGCGCGTCTACCTCTTCGACGCCGCCGACCGCGTCAACGTGAACGGCAAGAACGCCATCATGGCCTTCGCCGAGGGCGACGAGCTACGCGTGCTGCTGATGGGCCTGAAGCGCTTCACCAAGGTAGCACCCTTCAACACGAAGGAGGCCCGCCGCCGTGTGGCCGACCGGATGATCGCCGAAAACAAGCACGTCTACTCAGACCTGTAGGCGACCGCCGGAACGCTCAATAAAACCCCGGGGGCCACGGCTCCCGGGGTTTTTGCGTATTCATACAAGAGTCACAGATTTTCGGACGAAATAGCCTCAGACTCTTTCTTCATGCGAACACTTCTCCTCCTCGCCCTGCTGCTGCTGCTGAGCGGCTGCGGCTGGTTCACGAAAGACGAACCCAACCCCGACCCGCTGAGCCAACTGCCCCCCGCCACCCAGGTAGTGGAATTTTACGGGTTATTTCACAGTTACTCAATAACTAAATACTCTAACTATGGTAACTAAAGCAATATCTTGCAGAAACTGTCAATCTACTAACATCGTCAAGAACGGATACA
>JBARYS010000353.1:0-9995 GCA_049648155.1 Catalinimonas sp.
GTCCAGCGTGTCGCCGGTCTCGGGCAGCTCTTCCCGGCAGCCGATGTCGGCGAGGCCGCGCACCTCGTACACCCCGCGCAGCAGCCGCCGTACCTCGGCCAGCTTGTGGGGGTTATTCGTTGCGAAGCAGAGGGTGGGCGTCATGCCGACGAAGGTAAAAACAAAAAAGGCGGCACCCAGAGGGCACCGCCTTTCGAAAGCTTGGATTAAGCGTGTTTACCGCGTCAGGATGACTTTCTTGATCACCACCTGCGAATCAGTCACGACCTGCACCAGGTAGGTACCCGCCGGTTCGCGGCTCAGGTCGATCTGCATCATGCCGGAGCTGAGCGCACCTTGGTCGCGGACGACGGCCACCTCTTTACCGAGCACGTTGTAGACGCGCACCTCGGCGGGGTCAAGCGTGCGCCGGTCAATGACGATGTTCAACCGCCCCTGGGTCGGGTTCGGGTAGAGCTTGACCGCCCGCGAGAACGGGTTGTTTGCGCTCACCGTCGTACCCGTCGTGAACGGGCTGACGAACATCGGGCGAATCACCGGCGTGCGCGCCAGGGTAGACCAGGCTTCCGTCAGGTCACTCGAGAAGAAGGCCGTGTTGGGCGTGTAAACATCTGCCGTGGCCAACAAACGGATCTCGTCGCCCAGTTGATGTACCGCAAACACGTACCGGCCCGGATCCATCGCGACCGAATCGAAGACGGCCGTGAAGAACTGAAAATTCGCCGAGACCTGACTCACGTCGAGCGTGTCTGAAGACGCGATGGGCGCCACGCCGGTCGCCGGTGCGCCATCCACGTAGGGGAACACGTCAATCTTCAGCGAAGCGTTAGCTCCCGGTACGTTCACCGCGATGTCTACCGCCGTCAGCGTATCCGCTGCGTTCAGCTCGTACATCAGGCCAAAGCGCAACTCCGTATCGGCGGGCAGAGCACCGCCGCCGTACACGAAGGCATAGTTGCTGTTGTCTCTCCGGTAGCTGGAATCGGACACTTCGAACGTGTACGTAGCGATGTTGTCATCGGGCAGCTCTTCGTCGGACGACGTGAACGCCACAAAGTTGACCGTGTACTCGCCCGTCGTATCCGGCGTGTAGGTGGTGAACAGGCTCGCTTGTCTCTCCTGACGGCTGCCCACGGTGACGCGGTTCGAGGTGTCGCTAAAGACAACGTTGTCGTCCTCGTCGAGCACGTCGACGTAGTAGCCCACGTTTTCGAGCGCCTCTGCACCCAGGTTACGTAGCGTTACGCTCAGGTCGAGCGGCGCGACGTGGCGGAACGGAACCATCGTGTAACCACCGTAGCTCGCCGACTCCACCTCAAGCTCCAACGAGAAGTCCGGCAGCGCAATGGGATTGATGAACTCGGGACGGATGTGATACGTGAATCCTGCCGTGCCGAAGAGGAGATCAGTAGGTATCCACCCATTGTAGTTTCCGGACCCATCACCCGTCAGGTTATCAGTAAGGAAGACACCGGGCTCGTAGTTGTTGATTGTCAGAAGAAGATTGATAATTCCTGACAGTTGGCGGACCACAAACAGGTACTCACCGGGTTCTACCTCTACAGAATCGAAGGGCACCGTGAAGGTAAGTTCAGCAATTCCCGTTACGTCGATCGTGTCTGAGGACACGACGGGGTCCTCACCCTCCACCGGCTCGCCGTCTTGCGCCGGGAAGAGTTCGACTACCAACGTACCCGTCGGCGGGCCCGCCGCATTCGAAACGCCCAGGGCGATCTCAACCCCGGTAAGGGTGTCTAGCTGGACCATCTTGAATATCTGTCCTTGACGGAAGTCAGCGGCGTCGTATGCTATGAGGGAATTGTTTTCGCCGATCTCACGTGCGTAGAGGGTCTCCGTCACCTCGAACGTGGTCGTAGCCGAGTTATCGTCGATCGGGTCGTCCAGTGACGATGAGAACGCGAAGTACTCGACCGTGTATACGCCCGTCGTGTCAGGCACGTAGATCGTCGACATATCCAGCTCAGCACCGGTAGACGGCGGGATTGAGGTCGTCGCGGACGTATCGGAAAACACCAAATTGCCCTCCTCATCCGTCACGTCGACGTAAAACGCAACGTCGTCCAGCACTTGTGTACCATCATTGAACAGCGTAACGCTGAAATCCAAGGAATCTACCTGCCGGAGCGGGATGAGCGTGTACGGTCCGGCCGAAGCGTCGTCCAGCACAAGCGAGAAGGGCAGGCGGAACGGGTTGACCAGTTGCGGACGGATGAAGTACTTAGCCTCTATAGGGTTCCCACCGATGGTAAAACGGGATTCCTCCAACGGATCCCACGTCACCAGATCTTCCGTCAGAAACGCGAAGCCAGGGGTGAAGAATTCCCTCGTTGCGGCCATGCGAATCGAACCCGAGAGCTGGGTGACGGACACAAGGTAGGTTCCGGGCTGCACGACCAGCGAGTCGACAGGCACCGAGAACACGCCGGAGCCGACACCGCCCACGTTTATCACTCCGGAAGAACCAATCGCGGGAGCACCCAGCAGAGGCACACCGTTACGTGTCGGGTAGAGGTCGACCCGCAGGGTAGCATTCGCGGTCGGTGCGTCCAGGAACACATCCACCGACGTCAGCGTGTCCAGTACCATGAACTCATAGATCAGACCGTAGCCTAAGGTGAATGTGAACGGGAAGGCCAGGTCGATATCACCGTCTTCTTGAGCGTAGGTTGCTTCCGACACCTCAAATTCGAAGGAAGCTTCGTTGTCGTCCGGCTCATCACCGTCTGCGGCGCTGAATGCCGTGTAAACGATGGTGTAGTCGCCGATGGCGTCCGGCGTGTAGGCGTCCAAGATGCTCAGCGTCGTGCGGCCGTTCTGGGAAAGGCTGGGAATCGATACGGTCGCCGACGTGTCGGTGAACACCACGTTACCGGCCTCGTCGATCACGTCGACGTAGAAGCCGGCCCCGCTGAGTGCTTGAGCACCGTTGTTGATCAGCGTCGCCGTGAAGTCGATGGGCTGCACGTGGCGGCGCGGCGTGATTACGTACGGCGAGGGGTACTCGGCTTCGAGGGCCAGCGCCACGTCGGGAATCGTGACGAGCGCAAACGAGTCGATGGCGATACCCTCGTCGACGTTGGTCTCGTTACTACCCAGGCGGAAGCGGAAGTTCACCTGCGGCAAGCCGCCCAGTTGCGGTAGTATGATCTGGTAGTTCCACCAGCCGTTCCGACCCACCGACCACTTTGGAGCAGGTACCGGACCAGAGTTAGACGTGTTGTTGTAGAACGGTGCGATCTCACCCTCCTGCTCGGCGAAACCGGCGCCGTCCTCTTCTGCCGAGCCGACGGGAATCCAGGGACCACCCGCGATGGAGTATTCCAGCACGGCACCGTCGAAGCCGCTGGCTATCGCTAAGTTGGCCTGAAACGCCAGGGCGGGCAGGTCGTTGCCGCTGAAGTCAAAACAGGGCGAAAGCAGGCTTGCGTTTATGTCGTTCGGGTAATCACCGTCGAGGTCGGTCACCCAGGCGTTGACGCCCTGCCCGGCGGTGTCGATTTCGGAATTATCCGGCACGCCTACCTCCCAAAGGTCCGGCGTGTCGGTGTACCAGCCGCCCATGCCGTCTTCGAAGCCTTCGAAGTAAGCAGACGAGCCGTCGATGGTTACCAGGTTGCTGATGGTGGCCCTCAGCGTGTCGTTCTCTGCCGTCTCGTCACCGAGCACGTCGATGAAGACCGTCAGCATGTAGGCGCTGTCTGCGGACAGGTCCAGTCCGGAAATGGTGATCGTGTCACTCATGCCGCCCATCAGTCCGTCGGAAAATTGGGTCGAGAGGCGGGTGGTGTCTCCCCCGAAGGTGTAGAAGAGTACCACCGAATCCTGCGACATCACGCCGAAGTTTTCGACGACCACTTCGATGGAAACATCGTCCGAAAGGTCGCACGCTGACAGCGGAGCAATCAGTTCGGTGATGCCCACCTCGTTGTCGGGCAGCACGTCGATCGCAAAACTGTCCACCAGCACACCCTCTGCCACGACCGAGAAATCGGATTCGAAGAAGAAGCGGAACCGCACCTCGGGTGCGCCCCCCAGCCCGCGCGGCGCGAGACGAATGCGAACGTATTCGCCGCCCGTACCTCCGGTAAATGCGTCCGCCTCGAAGCCTCCGGTTTCAAGGTAATCGTCTTCGTCGAAAGCTTCCCAGTTACCCTCACCGGTCGTGTCGAACTCAAACGTCAGGAAGTCAAAATTCGTCTCGGTTTCGAGGTTAAGAGAGAACTCGATCGTCGGCCCCATGTTGTTCGAGAAGTTGAAGCAGGGCGAGATTAGCGCAGCTTCGGCGTTGATCGGGTAGTCGCCGTCGAGGTTCGTGCCCCACGCGTTCGAGCCGCTGGCGGCCTCGTCCAGTACGTCGCCGTCGGGCTCGCCCAGCTCCCACAAACCACCTTCGGCAAACCAGCCGTTCGAGCCGTTCTCAAAGTTTTCAACGTAGGGGATCGCGTTCACCACGATGTTCGTGATTACGGTCGAGACCGTGTCGGCCCCACCAAAGCCGGAGGCGATGGGATCACCCATCAGGTCCGTGTAGACGACAATGGTATAGTCGCCCGCCGAAGACATGTCGGCGGTCTGCGAGAACGTAAATTCGGCGGAGGCCAGGGGCGCAACGATCCCTGCAAACGTTTCGGTAACCATCTGGACGCTGTTGTCCGGGCCGGTAATCATGTACGTGACCGGAAAGCCTCCCTGATCTTCGTAACCGTAGTTTAAAATTCGAACGCTGATGGCTTCTTCCGTGCCGAAGCCACAGTCACCGGAGGGCGTCGGCCCCAGAACGGCGGTTACCCCCACGTTGGCGGGTATCGAATCGAACACGGTAATTATGTTATCGGCGAGGGTCTGGTTCGGATCGACCGAGAGCGGCGCGACCAGCAGCCTGATGTCGTACGTGCCGGGCAGGTTGTAGACCGTCGACACGGTGTCTACCCTCTGGATGCCGTCCGCGTCGTCAAAGGAGGAGACCGCCGTATCCGGAGGGGTAGCAGCGCCCGGGACGAGAGACCCGTCGGAAAGGTTGAAGGTCCAGAGGAAGAACGCGTTTTCGTAGTCTGCCACCCGAGGATTAGAGACGGCAAAGTCGACGCTTTGGCCTGTCCAGACGGTGTCGGGCGTTTCGAAGTCGATCCACCCGTCGCCGGTGTTGTAATCGAACTCCGGAGCGGGAGCGGGGAAAGCCCAGCCCGCCATGGAGAAGCCCATAACCCCCAGTAGACTGAGGCACAGGCGCTTGAGGTAACGTTCACTCATAATCAGCGAATTGTGTGTAGAATGTGTGTGAGAAATAAAGAAAACGAGCGCTAAACATACTTAATAATTTCTAGTCCGATCATTCTGCGACTCCAGGTTTCTTGCCGCGACCGGAGTACATCATAGGGCGTAACACCTCTATAAAGATTATTTTCGTCGACCGAGTGGCCCGGCCCGACGCCCTTCACGCCGGTTCTCCACCACGTGGGTACGTCCGTACTTTTTTTTGAAAAAAACCGAAGCAAAAAGCACAATGAGCAATTGGGAAGAGATTGACGGCAAGCTGCGCCGCACGTTTCAGTTTGCCGACTTCGTCGAGGCGTTCGCCTTCATGACCGCCGTGGCGCTGGTGGCCGAGCAACTCGATCACCACCCGGGGTGGCGTAACGTCTATAACCGCGTCGATTTTTTCCTCAGCACGCACGACGCCGGCGACCGCCCGACGCAAAAAGACCGCGAGCTGGCCGAACGGATCGACCAGCTCGCGGCGAAGTGGGGCGCGCCGTAGCGGCTACCGGGGGATGCCGAAGCGCTTCTTCAGGCGGTCGGCTTCCTCCTTGGCGCGCCGCTCGGCCTCCTGCTTCAGGCGGTCGGCCTCCTCGCGGGCGCGCTGTTCGGCCTCGGCCTTGGCGCGGGCGGCCTCTTCACGGGCGCGTTGTTCGGCCTCTTTCTTCAGGCGGTCGGCCTCCTCGCGGGCGCGCTGTTCGACCTCTTGCTTCAGGTCGTCGACTTTGTTCTGCACGGTGGCCTTGACGCCCCCGCCGCCCGCCGGCCCGGCGCTCAGAAGCCGCACCTTGGGGTCGGTGTAGGTGCCGCCCACGCCGAACGCCATCGTCAGGCGCTCGGGGGCGGATACGCTCTGCCCGATCAGCGACGACAGCGTCGAGGTCACGGCCTGCCCCACCTGCCCGGCGGGCACGTCGAGGTCGGCCACGTAGTCGATCTGCCCCGTGAAGCCCTGGCTGCCGCCGAGGGTGAGCTTCGTGTCGCCCAGGTTCACGTCGAAGGGGTCGAACACCACGCCGCCGTCCCGGACAGCCGCTTGAATGGCGACGTTCTTCAAGTTAAAGGCCGTGGGGGCGTTCAGCTTCGTCAGGCTGTTCATCTTGCCCAAGAGGTTGAGGTTCTGCACGGCCGCGTCGGCGATGCGGATCAGCCCGCCACCGTTGAGCGACGAGAGCACCGGGCTCATCTGCCGGTCGAGCACCCCGCCGAGCTTGAACTTGGTCGAGAAGTTACCCTGCATCTTCTCGGCGACGGGAGCCAGCGCTTGCACCGCGTTGAAGGTGGCGTACGACCGGGGGATCGAAACCTCGCTGATGTCCAAGTCGAAATCGAACGTGGGCCGGGCCAGGTCGCGCGGGTCGTAACTGCCCGCCATACCGATGGTGCCACCTAGGGTCTGGAACGTAAGGCCCTCCATGCTGACCACGCCGTCGCGCACCACCACCCGGCCGCGCACGTCGTCTAGCTGCATGTCGTCGTAGATCACCTCCGCAATGGCCGTGGTCAGCACGAAGTCGATGTCGCGGGGAATCTCGACTGGCTCCAGCGCGGCGGTGTCGGCGGTGGTTGCGGTGGTATCTCCGGTGAGCCACTCGTTCACGTCGAAGCGGGGCGAGCGCAGGTCCATGCGCCCGCGCAGCGTCTGGTTCTCGCCGAACAGGTAGCCGATGTGGTTCTGGACGCTGCCCGTCAGGTTGATGGTGCTGCTGCCCACCGTGCCGATGTACTCGTCGACCTGGATGCGGTCGGGGTTAAATGTCAACGCCGTGCGGTCGATGGTCACCCCCTGCGGCAGGTCGGGGCTGCGGTAGCGGAAGTCGCGCACCTCCACCGTGCCGCGCGCGGGCAGTTGGCCGTAGCGCTCGGCCTCGACATCCGACATCCGCCCGGAGGTCTCCAGGTCGGCCGTGATGATCCCGGCGATCTCCAGCCCCGGCATCTCGGCCAGCTCCGCCAGGTCGAACATCTCGTCGATGGTCCGCAGGTTGACGGTCCCCTCGGCGTCCACCTCGTAGTAGAGGTCGTCGGGGTTTTCCAGGTAAGCCTTCGCACGGAACGGTTTGTCGTCGAGCGTGAAGTCGAACTGCGGCACGCGCACCTTAGTGTCGCTCAGCGCACCCGTCTGGTTCGTGACGGTCGCCTGCATCGCCATGTTTTCAAGCGGGGCCGGCACGTCGGCACTCTTCACGTAGCCATCGCTCAGCCCCATGGCGGCCTCTACCGTCGGCATCTGCTTCAGGCTGTCGCTGTAGGTACCCTTCACGTCGGCGTCGAGGTCGAACCGGCCGCGCAGCGTGATCCCTTCCAGCGGAAACACCTCCGTCATCTGCGCCAGGTCGACGCGGGCCTTCGCCATGGCGTCGACCTCCATCACGGCCAGCCCCTTGGTCTTGGCGCGCGCCTCCACCGGGTTCTCGCCCAGTTGCATCACGAACTGCTTCAGGTTGACGGCCAGCCCTTCCAGGTCGCCCTGGGGCTTCTCCACGGCCAAGTCCACCTGGATGCCCTCCAGCGGCGTGGGCAGGTCGGGATACTTCACGCGGCCGTCGCGCACGTTCAGGTTCAGGCCGAAGGCGGGCAGGGCACCGGTCAGCAGGTCATAAGTGCCCTTGGCGTAGCCGTCGAAGGCGAGCGTGCCGCTGGTCTGCAGGTCGTCGAAGCTCTCGGTGTAGACACCCGGCACGAGCGAGAGCACGTTGCGGAACTCGGTCTCGCGCGCCTGGTAGGTCACGTCCATCCGGACGGTGTTGGTGTCGGGCAGGGCCACGAAGCCGTCGAAGCCGAAGGCGAACTCGTTCAGGCGGACGGTGTTGTCGCGGAACGTGTACTTCGACTCCGGCAGGTTGATGTTCATGCTCACGTCGGCCCGCAGCCGCTGCCCGTCGAGGTACTTCACCGTGTCGAATTCGAACGACATGAAGTCGATCTGCGTGCTGGTCTCGACGTCGAACACGTCTTGCGTCAGGTCGCCGCTGCCCCGGTGGTCGAGGCCCAACAGGTGCAGGTACATCTTCGACTGGTTGTCGAGGTAGATCACCTCACCGTCGTCGATGCGCCACTCGTCGATCTGTACGGCGAAGGTGGCCTCACCGCCGGTGGTGTCGGCAACGACGGTGGAGTCGGCGGCCACAATGTCCCAACTGGCGCGCCCGTCCGAGAGCACCTCGGCCAGCAGGCGGGGGCGCTCCAGCATCACCGAGTTGACCTTAATCTGGTCGCCGAACACGCTGAGCAGGTTCACCACCACCTCGAAGCGGTCGACGGCAGCCAGCGTATCGCCCGCGAAGGGGTCGCGCCCCACCACACCGAAGTGCTCGAGGCCGACCGTCACGTTCGGAAAGTGGCGCAGCAGCGAGAGGCTGAAGTTGTCGGCGTCGTAGTAGACGTCGGCCGTGAGCGACTCGGCCAGCGCCTGGTCCACCTGCGCCTTGATCTTGTCCTTAAACAACACCGGCACCAGCACGGCGACGAGCAAAATCAGACCAATCAACACCCCGAGGGCGATCAGTACCTTTTTCATAAGAAGTGAGCAAATGGTGAGTAGATCCCGCCGGGGCCGGGTGCCCGCGCCGTCTGCATAACGCAAAGGTAGGGGGCTGCCGTATCCTCAGGCGCGGCGGGCAAGGGTACGAAAAAAGCCGACGCGCGGGCATCGGCTTGTAAGGAGCAGTGGGGCGGAGTGGGCTACATTTCGAGCTTCTCCAGGTTCTCCTGCGTGAGGGGCTTGTTGATGTACTTCTTCACGAAGTGGCTCCTTTTGGCCTTGTTGAGGTCCTGCGGGTTGATCGACGAGGTCAACATCACCACGCCGCAGTGCGCCTTGACCGTCTCGGAGAGCTTCTCGAACTCTTCTAGAAACTGGAAGCCGTCCATGAGCGGCATGTCGATGTCGAGGAAGATCAGGTCAGGCAGAAAGCTCTGGTCACCGTTCGACATCTTCTCGACGTTCTTCAGAAACTCGATGGCGGAGCGCGCGCCGGTGTGCGTAAAGACGTGCTCGGCGATGCTGGACGCCTCGATCATCTTCTGATTGATCAGATTGTCGATCTCGTTGTCGTCGATCAGCATCACCACGTTATACTTCGTGCTTTTCTCTGCGGCCATATGTACTGTTATTGAGGACGTTAGTGGTTAGGGGACCAATGTTAGGTAATAAGTACCGCACCCCCCGTGAGGCAGTTACAAGGAAACCCTTTTAGGGTTGTTCAAGTTTAGTCGAACTTCACAGAAATAGCTTCCCGAACCAGCGGAATGCTCGCTGAACTTACGTCGAACCTACACGTTCGACGCATTCCGCTTTTTAATTGTGTTGTCGCCGGAAATGCCGGGGGGGTGACTAGGTCGTGTTGACCTATAGCGCGAAAGAGATGCCCTGCGCCAGCGGCAGGTCCGCTCCCCAGTTGATCGTGTTGGTCTGACGGCGCATGTATGCCTTCCAGGCGTCCGAACCCGACTCGCGGCCGCCGCCGGTCTCCTTCTCGCCGCCGAACGCACCGCCGATCTCCGCGCCCGACGTGCCGATATTGACGTTGGCGATGCCGCAGTCCGAGCCGCTCGCGGCCAAGAACGCCTCGCTCTCGCGCACGTGCAGCGTGAAGACCGCCGACGAAAGCCCCTGCCGCACGTCGTTCTGTAGGGCCACGGCGTTGTCGACGCTCCCCCGGTAGCGAATCAGGTAGAGAATCGGCGCGAAGGTCTCGGTCTGCACGGTGGTGTAG
>JBARYS010000354.1:0-3288 GCA_049648155.1 Catalinimonas sp.
GTTCAGCGCCCGCAGGAGCTGCCCGCTCGCCGGAGGCAAGGTGTGGTCGAAGTGCACGAACTGTTGCCGGGCGTGTACGCCGGTGTCGGTGCGGCCACCGGCAACCACCGGCGTGGGGCGTTGCAGCAACGTCGAGAGCGCCCGCTCCACCTCGGCCTGCACGGCGCGGGCGTTGGGCTGCGTCTGCCAGCCGTGGTAGTCGGTGCCCCGGTAGGAAAGTTCTAGGAAGTAGCGCACGAACGAGTTACGTAGCCGGCGAAGGTATCGGTTGCGGCCGTATGACCGCGTCGGCTTTTTGGCTAACATCGTGGTGTCAACGAACCTAATCTCCCAACACGATGAAAAACACCTGGATGGCCCTCCCCGCCCTGCTGCTCGTGGCCCTGGCGGCCTGCGACGGCGGCAGCACCAGCGAAACCACCGCAGACACCCTTGCTACAGCCGACTCTGCTTCCGCCGGCGTGACACTGACGCAAGCCGACGACATTCCGGAGCTGCAGGAGGCGATGCTCGAACTCAACGAACCGGCGGAAAGCGAGGTGCCCACCGGCGACGTAGCCTTCAACTTCGAAGTAAAGAACTTCGAGCTCAAGCAGCAGTCGCCCGAAGCCGCCGACCTGGGCCTGGCCAACTCCGCCGAGGGCCAGCACATCCACTTTATCTTGAACAACGGTCCTTACAAGGCGCTCTATGACCCGGCGCACGTAGAGAACATGACCGAAGGCTACCACGTGGTGCTGGCGTTCCTCTCGCGCTCGTACCATTGCAGCGTCAAGAATCCGGCGGCGTTCGTGGTGCGCGACTTCGTGGTGGGCGACGCCGGCGACGTGGAACGGGCCGACCTGACCGCCCCGCACATGTTCTACAGCCGCCCCAAGGGCGAGTACACCGGCGAGGGTGCGCAGAAAGTGCTGCTCGACTTCTACCTGGTCAACGCCGACCTGAGCGCCGACGGCCACAAAATCCGCGTTTCGGCAAACGGCGAAGAGCTGGAGACGCTCACCGAGTGGTCGCCCTACTACCTAGAAGGGCTGCCCATGGGCGAAAACACCGTCAAGCTGGAGTTCATAGACGCCGACGGCAACCTGGTAGACTCGCCTTTCAACCCTGTGGAGCGGACGTTCACGCTCAAAGGCGCGGCGATGTAGGAGGACGGACGACTGAAGCTTTTTATGCGCGGATTGGTTTTAGAAACCAGAAAGCCCCGACTCGCCGTGAGTCGGGGCTTTCTGGTGTTGCGCCAAACCTATCGCCTTCTCAGTGCAGGAAGTCGAGGTTCTTGTCGCTTACGTCCGGACGAGCCACCGCCAAAAACTGGTCCCAGAAGCCGTCGTCGGGCAGGCCGGCGAGGCAGATCACCGGCTCCTTCTTCACGGGGTGGATGAAGTCGAGCCGCCGGGCGTGCAGGTTGATGTCGGCGTTCCGGTTGGGGCGGTCGTAGCCGTACTTCACGTCGCCGCGGATGGGGCAGTTTATCGCCGCCAGTTGCACGCGGATCTGGTGCGGGCGGCCCGTCACGGGGCGTACTTCCAGCAGGTGGTAGCGGTCCAACTTGCCGAGAATTTCGTAGGTGAGCTCCGCCCGCTGCGCGCCCTCGCGGGCGTCGTCGTAGGCGCTCGTCACGTTGCGCTGCTCGTTCTTGATGAGCCAGTGCGTGAGCTTGGCCTTCGGCGCGGGCGGCTTGCGCGACACCACCGCCCAGTAGGTTTTCTGCACCTTCCGGCGGCGGAACAGCTCGTTCATGCGCTCCAGCCCCTTCGAGGTCTTCGCCAGGATCACCAGTCCGCTCACGGGGCGGTCGAGCCGGTGCACCACACCGCAGAACACGTTGCCGGGCTTCTGGTACTTCTCCTTCAAAAACTGCCGCACCATCTCGACCAGGGGCTGGTCGCCGGTCTGGTCACCCTGTACGAGCACGCCCGCCGCCTTGTCGACGACGATCAGGTGGTTGTCTTCGTAGACGACCTGAAAGAACTTTTGAAACGGGTTGCGGTCCATGGTAGCTGGATTTCGGGCCGAAAGGGGAGCAGGTTCTACGAGCGGCGCGCCGTAGGCTTGCGGCCGGCGGCAGGTTTTGTGGGAGCGGCTTTAGGGGCACGCTCTTTGGCCGGTGTGGACGTGGTAGGTTCCGCGCCCTCGCGGCTCGGCAGCAGGCCCTTACGGCGCATCAGAGCCTCGGCGGCCCGCCGGTCGTGGTCAGAGTTAAAGATGGTGTAGGGCAGGTAGATGAACTGCGCCCGCGACACCCGCAGCACGAAGGCCTCCTTGGTGCGATCGATACGCTTAATATTCTCCCAGCCGAACTGCATTCCTTCTTTCGTGTTGACGCGCATCATGATCATCTTGGGCGTCAGCTCGTAGGCGTAGCGCTCGAACATGATCTTGAACTGGTCTAACTGCGTGACGCCCATGAACTGCACCACCCAGAACAACACGTAGAGCACCAGCCCCAGCACGGCCGCGCCCACGAACCAGCCCCAATAGTCGGGAAAGATCAGGCCGAACGCCGCCACCGCGAGGGCGATCAGCCCCACCCACCACTGCTCGCGCGCCACGTCGAGTAGCGACAGCCGCAGGAAAGTCTTCGAATCGAGTTGGTACTTTTTGGTCTTGATGCTCAGCATTCGGTCAGAAAGGTTATGCGTGGTAAGGCTTTAAGTAGTAGACGCTCTGAAAATTCGGCGCGTCCTGAAGAGGTGCCCGACGGTTGAGGGGAGCGATCAAAACGCCTTCAAGCTAAGGTCCAAGCTGCGGAACGAGTGCGTCAGTGCACCCACCGAGATGTAGTCGACGCCCGTCTCGGCCACGGCGCGGATGGTCGCCTCCGTGATGCCGCCCGACGCCTCGGTCTCGGCGCGGTCGCCGATCAGGGCCACGGCCTCGCGCAGCACGGCAGGCTCCATATTGTCGAGCAAGAGCCGGTCGGCCCCGCCCGCGTCCAGCGCCTCGCGCACCTCGTCGAGCGTGCGCATCTCAATTTCCACCAACAGGTCGCGGCCGGTCTGTTGCAGGTAGAGTTGCGTGGCGTCCAACGCCGCCCGCACGCCACCGGCATAGTCCACGTGGTTGTCCTTCAGGATGATGGCGTCGAACAGTCCGAAGCGGTGGTTAGTGCCGCCGCCGATGCGCACCGCCCACTTCTCGGGAATACGGAAGTTGGGCGTGGTCTTGCGGGTGTCGAGCAGTTGCACGCCGGTGCCCTCGATCAGGCCCATCAGCGAGCGCGTGTAGGTAGCGATGCCGCTCATCCGTTGCATACAGTTCAGCACCAGCCGCTCGGCCTTCAGG
>JBARYS010000355.1:0-3605 GCA_049648155.1 Catalinimonas sp.
GGAACAGGTGGTGATAGCGGTCGGGGTCGGCGGCGGTGATGTGGGCGAAGGGCACGAACCGGACCTCGCGGATGATCTGGACGTCGGCGCGCATCTCCGGGTCGTGGCCCAGACGCGGCTCGCCGTCGGCCCGCATTTCGAAGAACAGTTCGACGGCGTGGAGCGGCGGGCGCACGTACTCGTGGCCGAACAAGAAATCACCCGGCGTGGTGTGTAGGTGCGTCTCTTCGCGGACCTCGCGGCGCAGGGCGTCCGGCAGCGACTCGCCGAACGCGACGCCCCCGCCCGGCGGTGCCCAGAGCGTGTTCTTTGGCCCCAGCCCATCGTGGCGCACCAGCAGCACGGCGTCGTTGCGCACGCAGATGCCGCCCACGCGCAGCCGCACGCGCCCGCCGTAGTGCTGGTATATGTGTTCGGTCGGGGTGATGGGGCAAGCAGCCTAGCTGACGACTACGCTCACCTTGTTCAGGCGCTTCTCTTCGAGCGGCTCGGTCTTGGTGCCGAGGCCGTAGTTGTTGCGGTCACCGTGTTCGACTTCGATGAAGTACACCTTCGGCTCCAAATCCGAGAACTTGGCCCGCCCCCGGTCGTCGGTGCGCACCGTAGCGATCACGTTTTGGCTGCTGTCGTAGTCGGCCTGCGAGGCGTAAAGCCGCACTTCAGCCCCCTCGGCGGGGTTACCCAGCTCGTCGAGCACCGTCACGCGCAGCGAGGTCTTGAGGAAGTGAACGTCGGCGGCCGCAGGGGTGTCGGCGGGTGCGAAGCCCCAGCAGGACGCGCCGAGCAGCGCCAGGATCGTAAGGGTACGGATGGAGAGGGTACGCATAGTGAGCGCGTGAAGTGTGTTCCCTTCCGTACGTACGTTCACCCCGCCGGTTGCTCGGCAAACAAGACGTCGAGGTAGTCGTCGAACGGCCGCGCGTTCAGATAGAGGGCGTCGGAGTAGACGCTCACCACCACCTTGAGGTAACTCGGGCGGTCGTCGATGCGGATAAGTTCTTGCTGAACGTTGCCGAACAACTGGTCGCACTTTTCCTGTGGCTCGTACTGTAAGGGCGGTTTCAGGTAGTAGCGCTCCGACGTCTCCAGGTAGCCGCCCCGGTCGCGGATTTCGTGCGTGGCGTTGGCCTGCCGGTAGCCCGCCGCGAGGGTACGGGCGCGAAACTCCTCCAATAAAAAGGTGAAGGGGCGCTCGCCGAAGCTCGGGTCGTAGGTCAGGGCAAAGCCGTTCGCGTAGGGGCTGTCCAGCAGATGTACGTCCGGCTCCGACTCGATCTGCCGGCGCTTGAAGTAATAGGCCCGCTGCGTGCGGTCGATCAAGGCCCGGGCGTCGTCGGTGGTGCGCCAGTCGGCCCACTCCTGCCGGAAGGAGTCGCCGCGCCGCAGCACCTCACGCACCAGGCGGGGCGTGTCGTGGGCGTGCTTGGGGGCGGGGAAGAGCCGCTGCATCAGGCTATCGATGAAAGACATGGGCGTGGCTTATCCGAACTTTTCGTAAAAAAAATGCCTCCTCCCCATCGAACTAAGTGCTGATGCTGAAGAAGATCTTAATCGTCTGCGGGGTAGTGGTGGTGGGGCTGTCGGCGGCCGGATGGCCGATGCTGCGCTACGGTTGGGGGCAGTTGCACGGCCAGCTCCACATCATACGAAACGCCCGCCCGGTCGAAACGTTCTTGCAGGACCCCGCTTTTCCCGATTCGCTCAAGGCACGCCTGCGGCTGGTCCGGGAGGTGCGCCGCTACGCCGTCGACTCGCTGGGGCTGAACGAGTCGGAAAACTACACCACGCTCTACGACCAGCGGGGCGAGCCCGTGCTCTGGAACGTCACCGCCGCCCGCCCTTTCAAGATGGAGGCTAAGGAGTGGCACTTCCCCTTCCTCGGCTCTTTCTCCTACAAGGGGTTCTTCGACCGCGACTGGGCCGAAGCCGAGGCCGAAGCCGCGCACGACGACGGCTGGGAGACGCGCATCTACCCGGTGGGTGGCTGGTCGACGCTCGGCTGGTTCAAAGACCCGATCCTGTCGAACATGCTCACCCGCTCGGAGGGCGCGCTGGCCGAGCTGATCATCCACGAGCTGACGCACGGCACGCTGTACGTCAAGAACGAGGTGACCTACAACGAGAACCTGGCCACGTTCGTAGGCGAAGAGGGTGCCCGGCGCTTTCTGGCCCAGAAGTACGGCGACACCGCCGAGGTGTACCGCCGCTACGTGAGCGGTGACGAGGACTACCGCCGCTTCGCGGACCACATTCTGCGGGGTGGCAAGCAACTCGACAGCCTCTACGGGGAGTTCACGGAAACAATGACGGTGGCCGAAAAGCAGAGCAGGAAAGAGGCAGTGATCAGGGGGATCGTCGCGCGCGTCGACACCATCGGGTTCGCCTTTCCGGAGCGGTACCGGCGGCGCTTTCAGGGTGATAAATTACCGAACAATACGCTCTTTCTCTCCTTTCAGCGTTACCGTGAGGCACAAAATCAGTTCGCCGACGAATTTGAGGAGGAGTTCGGGGGCGACTTTCCACGTTACATGGCTCACCTGAAGAAGAAGTACCCCTCGCTGTGAGGCCGGCGCCCCGCCCGGGTACGGCTTTTGCGTTATTATGATGAAGACTCGTTCGTTTCCGTCTTAAGAAAGTCTTGTCATTATGAATCAATTTCCATCGCTATGAAGAGACGATTCGCGCTCCTACTGCTTCCCGCCCTGCTGATCGTTGCCGTCGCCTGGCAGCTCAACGACCCGCCCCCGGCGGCGCAGAAAAACAGCTTCGCCATCGGCGAGAAGCTGATCTACCGCGTGCACTACGGCTTCATGGAAGGGGGCGAGGCGGTCATCGCGGTCAGCGACAAGGTGCACGAGGTCAACCAACGCCCCTGTTATAAGATCGAGGTGCAGGGGCGGACCACCGGGGCCGTGCGGGTCTTTTACAAGGTGCGCGACGTTTGGGGCAGCTACGTCGACACGTCGGTGTTCATGCCGCACCGGGCCTACCGCAAAATTCAGGAAAACAACTACCGTAAGGACGAGGTCACATACTTCGACCAGGCGGCCGGCGAGGCGCGCGTGGTCGACGAGGACCGCAACCAGGAGAAGGTGATGAAGACCCCCCGCCGGGCGCTCGACCTGGTGAGCGGTGCTTTCTATCTGCGGACGCTCAACTACGACCGGATGCGGCGCGGTGACACGGTGCGCGTGCAGGGCGTATTTGAGGACAAGCTTTACGACATGTCGATCCGCTACCTGGGGCGCGAGAGGATCAAGACGCGCTTCGGGCAGGTGAAGACGGTCCACCTCCAGCCCATCCTGCCCGACAACAGCCTCTTTGATGGGGAGAACGCCATCGATATCTACGTGACGGACGACGACAACAAGGTGCCCGTGAAGATCCGCGCCAACATGGTGGTGGGGGCCGTCGAGATCGACCTCAAGGATTTTAACGGGCTCAAACATGCCTCCATCATGGAGCAAGATTAGCCCCCCCCGGGAGCCTACCGCCCATCCGTTACCTTTGTGAGAACGAAGTTTCCCCTATGCGTCTCTACAGCCTCCTGATCTGGCTCAGCTTCACTACGGTAGGCACCGCGCAGTCGGTGCACCTGCGTGGAC
>JBARYS010000356.1:0-4884 GCA_049648155.1 Catalinimonas sp.
TTCGTTGCATGGTTAAACGGCTGATCCTCTGCACGTTCCTGCTGCTGCCCGCGACGCTTTGGGCACAGGCCGATACCCTCGCGCCCGCCCCGACCGACTCGCTGCCCACCCGCTACGTGGAGGTGGGCCTGAGCGCGGCGGCCTACAAAGGAGACCTGAGCGCCTACGCACGGTGGACGCCCCTGGCGCACGTGGCGCTGCACTTTCAGCGGCGCAAACGCCTGAACGGCAGCCTGCAACTGATGGTGGGCCAGGTGGCGGGGCAGGGTTTGAACGCCCGCTTTCAGGAGGGCACCGCCACCGACGGCCGCACGCCCAACCGCGACTTCCGCACGGCGCTCTTCGCGTTCAACTACACGTTGCACCTGAATCTGATCGCCCGGGAGCGCTTCCGGCTCTTCGTGGCGCAGGGGGCGGGCCTGCTGCGCTACGCCCCACAAGACCGCGACGGCAACCGCCTCGCCGACCGGGCCACGACGCTGGCCCCCGGCGAGAGCTACGGCGTGGTCGCGCTGCACTTCCCTTCGTCGGTCGGGCTACTCTACTTCCTGCCGAACCGCTGGGCGCTGGGCCTGAGCGCGGGGTGGCTGAACCCTGCCACCGACTACCTCGACAACGTGGGTACCTACGGCACGCGCGACGGCGGCGACCAGGTGGCGGCTTACCGTTTCTCGGTGCGGGTGCCGCTGCGGTGATCATTCTATTTCGCGCGCCTGTTTCAGCCGGCGACCCGATGCGGCATCCTCAGCGGGTTAAAGCTTCAGACTACCGGCACTCCCCCGCCTGTGCGACGGCTGAGCGACGACGCGTGATCAAAAGAGCCAATCGCCGAAACCCCATCACCAACCCCCACTACAACACAAACACGTCACGCAGGTCCCGCACGCCCAGCAAGCGGTCTACCGTGAAGCCTTCGCCGTAGCGGACGCCGATGCCGTGGCCCATCTCGCGAGCGCGTGACTCGATGAAAGGCAGAAAATCCGACGAAGAGATGTGCGTCTCAGCTTCTGCGCTGTCGGGGTTGTAGAACTGGCTGCGGTAGGCCAGGATCGAAGAGAGCTTCTCTTCCCACACCTCGCTGATGTCGATCACGAAGTCGGGCTTCAGGTGACGGTCCTGCACGAAGTGGTAGACCGCACCGGGCCGCCAGGCGTCCTGCGCACGCCCCTCGTCGTCGGTTTCGATTTTAGCGAGGCCCGACAGGAAGCACGCCTCGCGCACCAGCAGGGCCGCGCGGCCATGGTCGGGGTGGCGGTCGTCGGTGGCGTTGGTCAGCACCACGTCGGGCTGGTAGCGGCGCACGGCCTGGATCACCGCCTTTTGCGTCACTTCGTCGTTGCGGAAGAAGCCATCGGCGAGGCCCAGGTTTTCGCGCATCCGCAGGCCCAGGATGCGGGCGGCGTCGGCGGCCTCTTTTTCGCGGAGGTCGGGCGTGCCGCGCGTGCCCAGTTCGCCGCGCGTCAGGTCAACGATGCCCGTACGCAGGCCGCGCTGGGCGTGGACGAGCAGCGTGCCGCCGCAGCAGAGTTCGGCGTCGTCGGGGTGCGCCGCGATCACGAGGATATCAAGTTTCACGGGGCGCAAGGTAGCAAGGTGCCCGGACAGAGGCGGGTCTACCGCACGCGCAGGCGGCGCCCGATGCGCAACACCGTACGCGTACTGATGCCGTTGAGGCGGCAGAGGGTGCGCACGCTGGTGCCGTGGCGGCGGGCGATACCCGAGAG
The DNA here is from genome assembly GCA_049648155.1 of Catalinimonas sp. Lineage (GTDB taxonomy): Bacteria > Bacteroidota > Bacteroidia > Cytophagales > Flexibacteraceae > JBARYS01. The sequence continues at coordinate 1,725 of JBARYS010000356.1, forward strand.
CGTGTCGCCGGAGCGGATGCGGTAGTAGATGATGCGGCGTGCCTCGGCAATGTAGCGGAAGTTGTCGGCCGTGAGCTGGAAGCGGTCGCCACGCAGCGCGCGCGTTTCGAAGTCGTAGAGCGTGGTCGGGTCGATGGCATTACCCCGGAAGCGCACCTCGTAGTGCAGGTGCGCGCCCGAGCTGCGCCCCGTGCTGCCGCCCAGCCCGAGCGGTTCGCCCGCGCGGACGACCTGCCCGACCTGCACCAGAATTTCGCTGAGGTGGCCGTAGAGGGTCTCCAGGCCGTTCTGATGGCGTACCATCACGTAGTAACCGTACCCACTCCCGTCGTAGCTGCGGATGCGCACGATGCCGTCGAAGGCCGACACCACCGTGTCGCCGGTGTGGAGCTTCAGGTCGGTGCCGTAGTGCCAGCGGTAGCGGCGGAAGCCGAACTTCGACGTGACGTAGGTGGTGTCGCAGACGATGGGAAATGCCCAGAGGCGCTGCGCCGTGGTGTCGTAAAGCCGCAGGTCGACCGTGTCGCGGAACTTCGCCCCGTCGATGCGGTAGGGATTGACGCGGCGCGAATCCCACACCGAGTAGTACTCGCGCAACTGCACCCACATGCAGTCGATACGCAGCTCTTCCGACACCTCGATCAGGCTGGTGTAGCCCTCGTCGAGGGTGGTGGTGTCTTCACTGACCATAGTCTGCTCGCGCCGCAGCTCCGCGCCGTCACTGCCGTCGGGCAGCGGCGCGTCGAGGTCTTCCTCCAGCACCTCGGTGGTATCGGCCTGCTGCCGGATCGAGTCGGGCAGTCGGTAGGCCGGGATGGGCGGCACTTCCACCTTCCGGAAGTCCCGGTTGGGTTGCTGTGCGTGCGCCGCCCCGACGAGGAGAAGCCAAAGAAGAAGACACCAGTACTTCGGCATCAAACCACCTCTTGCGCCACTAAAAACCGCTCGGCATCGAGCGCGGCCATGCAGCCGGTGCCCGCCGCCGTCACGGCCTGTCGGTACTGGCTGTCCTGCACGTCGCCGCAGGCAAACACGCCCTCCACGCTCGTCTGCGTGGTCGTCTTCGGCGTGATGATGTATCCCTGCTCGTCCATGTCGATTTGGCCTTTGAAGATGTCGGTGTTCGGCTTGTGACCGATGGCGACGAAGAAGCCGGCCACGGCCAGGATACTCTCCTCGCCCGTCTGCCGGTTGCGCATCCGCACGCCTTCGACCTCGTGCTCGCCGACCACCTCGACGGTTTCGGTGTTCCAGTGGACTTCAATGTTGTCGGTGTGCAGCACGCGCTGCTGCATGATGTGCGAGGCGCGCATCTCGTCGCGGCGCACGAACATGTGAACCTTACGGCAGAGCTTCGAGAGGTAGGTGGCCTCCTCGCAGGCGGTGTCGCCGCCGCCGACGATCACCACGTCCTGCCCCCGGTAAAAGAAGCCGTCGCACACGGCGCAGGCCGAAACGCCCTTGCCGTTCAAGCGCTCCTCGGAAGGCAACCCGAGCCACTTGGCCGACGCGCCCGTCGAGATGATGACGGTCTCGGCCTCGATCACGTGCTTGTCGTCGATGGTGACGCGGTGCGGCGGGCCACCCACGCCGAACGCGACGGCCGTAGCCATGCCGGTGCGCACATCGGTACCGAACCGCTCGGCCTGGCGCTGAAAGTCCTGCATCATTTGTGGCCCCTGTATGCCGTCGGCGTAGCCGGGGTAGTTCTCCACGTCGTTCGTGATGGTGAGTTGTCCGCCGGGCTGCGCGCCCTGGTAGAGCACCGGCTTCAGCCCGGCACGCGCGGCGTAGATGGCGGCCGTATATCCGGCGGGTCCCGACCCGATGATCAGGCACTGTACGTTTTCGTTACCCATGGGTTCCGTTCGTTTGAATTTTGCGAAAGTAAGGAGCAAACCGTTACAGGGTATGCCGACCCGCGCGGGGTTCCGGCCGCCTCCCCCGGCTGTTTTGCCGATCAATCAACGCCCCGGGAGGGGGTGCCGTTCCCCGAGCGGGGGCGTACGGGGCGTCCGGTCGCCGCGCCGACAACTTAGCGGACCCGTGCCGCCGTCCAAAGGCTTTCTGCCGCTTTTGCGTCCCGTGTAAGAAGCGGCCCCACTCTCTGTTGCCCTCCGGAGACAAAAAGGCGGTTGCCGCGTTACAGAGGAGTGAGTAATCTCCTGCCCCCATCGTTCTACGAGCGCGACGACGTCGTACGGATCGCCCGCGAGCTGCTCGGGATGCGGTGCGTCTCGCGGGTGGGGGGCGTGCCGACGGCGGGCGAGATCGTAGAGACGGAGGCGTACCGGGGGCACGACGACCGCGCCTGCCACGCCTGCGACCGCCGCACGGGCCAGACCCGCCCCACGCCGCGCACGGCCACCATGTTCGGACCGGCGGGGCGGGCGTACGTCTACCTCTGCTACGGCATCCACCACCTGCTGAACGTGGTGACCAACCGGGCGGGCCGTGCCGACGCCGTGCTGATCCGGGGCCTCTACCCTGCCGAGGGGTTGGACGTGATGCGCGAACGGCGCAACCACCAGCCGAACCTAACCACAGGGCCGGGCAACGTGACGCAGGCGCTCGGCATCACGACGGCCCACAACGGGCTGGACCTGCGCGGCGACACGCTCTGGATCGAAGACCGGGGCCTACGACCACCGCCGGAGACCATACGGGCCGCCCCGCGCGTGGGGGTCGACTACGCCGGCGAAGACGCTCTGCGCCCGTGGCGGTTCCGGATCGACCCCGCCGCGATGACTGACTTTTCTTAAACCGCCCAACGTTACCTTGCTGACTGGGTCCGGTGCGTTCTTCGTGAATCACACACCAGCGCGGACCATCAACTACTCTTTCTCGCTTTTATGGTTAAAATACTGATCGTCGGAGCCCGTGGCGCGAACCGTACGCAGATGCTGGCCGGATACCTCCGCCACCATGCCCCCGAAGGATACGCCCAGGTGTTCACGGCGGGCCTGGAGCCCGCCCCCGTCAGCCCGCAGGTGGTAGAAATGATGCGCGCAGACGGCGTCGACATCGCCGAAGAGCCCACGCACCTCGCCGAATACCAAGGCGAAGCGTTCGACTACGTGATCACCGTCAGCAACGAGGCGCACGACCGGCTGCCCGCCCTCGGCGGCCCGGCGCGCGGCGGGGTGCGTAAGCCGATGGC
>JBARYS010000357.1:0-5623 GCA_049648155.1 Catalinimonas sp.
CCAAAAGCCAACCACTAATTGAACCTGACGAGCGTGACGCCCGTGCCGCCTCGGTCGGGGTTTTCGTCGGCCAAAGAGGCGATCTGCGGGTAGTCGCGGAGGTGTTGGCGGATCAGGTTGCGCAGGATGCCGTCGCCCTTGCCGTGAACGATGCGCAGCTCGCGTGCGCCCACCAGCAGGGCGTCGTCCACGCGGTCGGTCACGGCCACCAGGGCTTCTTCGCCGCGCTTGCCGCGCACGTCGAGGTTGAAGGAGAAGGTCTGCTGCTTTTCGACTAGGTTCACGCCGCGCGAGCGGGGCATCTCCGACTCGGGCATCTGTTCGCGGTAGGCGCGGCGGCTGATCTTTTCCAGGCGCTTCAGCTTCACGTTCGACTTGAGCGCGCCGATCATCACCTCCGCCTCGCGGTCGCGTACGGCGATCACCTCGGCCACCGCACCGTTGTCTTTGATGCGCACGTAGCTGCCCGGCTCGATGGCCCCCTCCACCTGCTCTTCGACCTGCTTCGGCGTGGGCGCGGGGCGCACCACCTCAGGGGTTAGCTCCTGCTCGCCGAATTGCTCCAACTCCTGCCGCACCCGGCGCGTGGCCTCGCGGTCGGCCTGCTTCTCACGGATGGTGCGAATGGTCTGCTCAATGCGCTGGTTGGCGTCCTTCACCAAGCGGCGCGCCTCGGCCTTGGCGTCGTTGAGCGTCTGCTTACGGCGGCGTTCCAGCATCTCGCGCAGGTCGGCGTAGTCTTTGGCGGCCTGGTTGGTCTGGCGCTCGCGGGCCGATAGTTCGGTGTTTTTGCGTTGGTAGACGTCCTTCTCGATCTCGAGCTCGCGCAGCAGCTTGTCGTAGCGCACGCGTTCGGGGCCGACCTTCTGCTCGGCGACCTTCAGCAGGTCGCGCGGCAGGCCGATCTTCCGGGCCACTTCGAGCGCGAACGAGCTGCCCGGCTGCCCCACTTCCAGGCGGTAGAGCGGTTCGAGGTTCGCCACGTCGAAGCGCATCGCCCCGTTGATGACGCCCGCCGTGCGCTCGGCAAAGGTCTTCAGGTTGGCATAGTGGGTGGTAATGACGCCGAGGCAGCCCTTCCGCACGAACGCCTCAAGCATGGCCTCGGCGATGGCCCCGCCCAGTTGCGGCTCGGTGCCCGCCCCGAACTCGTCGATCAGCAGCAACGAGCGGCGGTCGGCCAGCCCCAGAAACTGCCGCATGTGCGTCAGGTGCGAGCTGTACGTACTCAGGTCGTTGTCGATCGACTGCTCGTCGCCGATGTCGATGAACAGGCTGCGGAACAGCCCCACCGTCGAGTCGTCGCCGAGCGGCACCAGCAGCCCGCACTGCGCCATGTACTGAATCAGCCCCACCGTTTTCAGGCAGACCGACTTGCCGCCCGCGTTGGGACCGGAGATCAGCAGCAGCCGTTGCGCGTCGTCGAGGCGCAGCGAGAGGGGCACCACCGGTCGGTCTTGCTCGCTCAGAGTGAAGTAGAGCAGCGGGTGGCGCGCTTCGCGCCAGTCCAGCAGCCGCTCGTCGACCAGTTGGGGGCGCACGGCGGCCAGGTCGAGCGCCAGCCGCGCCTTGGCACGGATAAAGTCGATCAAGGCCAGGTAAGCGTACGCCTCGCGTAGTGTGGGCACGAACGGGCGGATGAAGTCGGTTAGCTGCTTAAGAATGAAGTAAACCTCGCGGCGCTCTTCCAGCTCCAGCTCGCGGACGCGGTTGTTGGCGTCGAACGCCTCGGCGGGCTCCAGGTAAACGGTCTGGCCCGTGGCCGACTCGTCGTGGATAAAACCCTTCAGGCGGCGCTTGTATTCGGCCAGCACCGGAATGACCAGCCGCCCGTTGCGGACAGTCATCTCCATGTCGGCCGGTGTGAAGCCGCGCTCCTTCGATGATTTCAGGATGCGGTCCAGGCGGCGGCGGATGCCGTTGCGCTCGCCGATCAGGTTGCGGCGGATGTTCTGCAGCTCCGTCGAGGCGGTGTCGCGCACCTGCCCCCGGTCGTCGACGGCGAAGTCGATGCGTTCGCGCAGCGCCCGGTCTACCCGTACGTCCCGGCCCAGCGCGCGCAGGGCGGGATAAGCACCCGTTTCGGCGCGCTTGAAAAATTGCAGGCACTCGGCGATGGTCCGCAGCGAGGCCTTCAGGTGGTAGAGCTGCTCTTCTTCTAACACCGAGTTGTCGATCTCAGCGTGGCGCAGGATGCGCGAGACGTCCTGAAAGTGTCCGCCGGGGAAGTCGTCGCCCCGGTCGAAGATTTGCTTAAATTCCGCCGTTTGGTCGAGGCGTTCGTTGAGATCTTCTTGCTCGTGGCTGAAAGACATTTCGTCGACGAGGCGGCGGCCCGGCGACCCGGCGCAGGCCTCGCGCAGGCGCTCACGAATCTGGTCGAACCCTATTTTCTGTTCAAAGTGAGACGGGTAGATCATGCGTTACGTTCGGTCGTTCGTCAAAACTACGTAAACGGCCTCCGGAGAGGTAGAGATAACAACAGACGGAAGAAACTAAACCAGTGTGGCTGTTTTTGTAACTATTCAGTAACCCGCTCAACCTCATGACCGAGCCGCCCAAACCTATCAAACAGCCACTCTCTGAGGCAGACCGCCTCCGGCTGATTCTGGAGTCGACTACCGAAGGGTGGTGGGAGTGGGACGTACGGAAGAACCAGACGTACCACAGCCCCCAGTGGTACCGGATGTTGGGTTATACGCCGGACGAATTTGCTTCGTCGGTCGACAACTGGATCGACATCATCCCCCCCGACGACCGCGTCGGCACGTTCCAGAGGCAGAGCGCCTTTATGGAACGCGACGACCCCTGGGAGCTGTGCTTCCGGATGCGTTGCCGAAAGGGCGACTACCGGTGGGTGCTCTCGCGCGGCCGCGTGACCGAGCGCGATGACGACGGCGGAGCCCGCTGCGCGGTGGGCACCCATCAGGACGTGACGGGCTACCACGAGATCGAGCAGCGGCTGCGGCAAGTCGACATCAGCGAAAAGCTCCTGCACGGTCTGGTGCAGGTCTCGCCGGCTTCGTTCGACGTCTACGATTTTATCGACAAATGCATCGTCTACTCGTCGGGGCTCAGCTCGCAACTGCTCGGCTACACGCAGCAGGAGTACGAGGCGCTGGCGCGACAATTCGTCGAAAATCTGGTGCACCCCGACGACCGCGAGCGCCTGCGAGAACACGTCGAAGCGTTGAGCCTCACGCGCGACCACGAGGTGCTCAACTTCACCTTCCGGATGTGCCACCAAACGGGTGAGTACCGCTGGATTACTCTGCACGACACCGTGTTCCGCCGCGACAAAGCGGGGCGGCCCACGCAGTTCATCGGGGCGGCGCTCGACGTGACCCGCTACTGCCAGATGGAGGCGCAACTGAAAGAGAAGCTGGCCAATCTTGACCAACTCTCGCAGCACAACGCCCACGAGGTGCGTGGCCCGGTGGCGACGATCCTGGGCTTGGTCAATCTGATGAAGCAGGAGGCCCGGGGGCACGTGCAGACCGACGAGCTGATAGGGTACCTGGAGACGACCGTTAGCCATCTCGACGGCATCATTCGCGACTACGCCGACAACCTCTCGCAACGCCGCAAGCCTTGACGCATCCGGCGGCCCGGCTTACCTTCCGCCCATGCCTGCCCTTTGCCGCTGCTGCTTTCTGCTCCTCTTGCTCGGCTGCACCACTCCGACGCCGCGCGAAGCGCCCCCCGCGCCGGCCACGCTGCCCACCGACACGGTAGCCGCCGTCCTGCCCGCCGTCGAGCGCCTCTCCGACTATGAGCTACGTATGCGCGCGCTGGGGCTAGTGGATGTCCAGACGCTTGACCCCACGATTCAGGTCGAGCTGAAATATTCGACCACCGACAACTTCGTGGGTGTGGACGTGTACGGCGACCTGGACCGGGCCTACCTGCAACCCGAACCCGCCCGGCGGCTGGTGGAGGCGCAGCGCCTGCTGCGGGAGCGCCGCCCCAACTTGCGGCTCTTGGTCTACGACGCGGCCCGCCCCCGCGCCGTGCAACAGGTCCTCTGGGACATGCTCCCAAAGCCCGAGGCCGACAAGCCTAAGTACGTGGCCGACCCGCAGAAGGGCTCCATCCATAACTTCGGCGCGGCCGTCGACCTGACCATTGCCGACACCACCGGCGCGTCGCTCGACATGGGTACGCCCTACGATTACTTCGGCGTGCCGGCCTTTCCTTACCACGAAGAGCGCCTGTTGCAAAGCGGCCGCCTAACGCAGGCGCAGGTCGACAACCGGCGGCTGCTCCGCGAGGTGATGCGGGCGGCGGGCTTCTCACCGATCACTTCGGAGTGGTGGCACTTCGACGCCTTCAGCCGTGCCGAAGCCCGGCGGCGGTTTCCCATCGTGGAGTGACACGCCACCGTACCGAATAAGTATGGTAGGTGTTCACTGACGCGAGGCCGAGCCGAGGTCGTCGGGGGCGAAGTCGCGGAAGGTCTTCCGCAGTTGGCGGTCGGTTGCGCGCTTCTTGCTCTGCCAGCCGGCGTCCAGCTCCACGGCCACCACGCCCTTCAGTGCCATCACCGAGCGCATCTCCTGTACGCCCTCGACGAACGCGGCCTCGCGCCGGGACGAGCGCAGCACGTACGTCCGGGCGAAGGCGTCGCCGCGCGTTTGCAGGTCGTTGCGCTTCTCCATAACGTAGTTGAGGCGGTCCAGCAGGTCCTTCGTCGACCGGCCGATCACTTCGGTGGCTTCGAGCGTACCCACGGTCAGGACGGTGGTGCCGCCCACGGTTGAGATCACCTGCTTGGTGGGGTCTGGAATGCCCCCGATGACGGGCGTGACCCCCGTAACGGCCCCCATCGAGGCGTTGGCGATGGAGCGGTTCTTCTTTCCCCGCTTGGCGCGGCGGAACGCTCTCTTCAGCTCTTCCTCTTTCTCTTTTAGCTGTTCGAGCAGCTCCCAGGCGCGGACCAGCGTGTTGCGGTAGTCGGTGTAGAGCTTGCGGTCGCGCTCCTCCTCGTTGACGGCGTTGCGCACCAGCAGGTCGACGTGCAACTCGTCGCGCTTCTGCGCCTTGTCGAGGGCGAAAAAGGTCAGCCGCACGTGCGTGGAGTCGTCCGGGTCACGCACAAAGTCGTAGTCGGGCATCCAGACGAACTCCCACTGCGTAGGGGTGTTCTCGACCAGCGCCGACTCGGGCACGCCGGGGTGGTTCGCCACGAAGCCGAAGGTCTGCACGTCGTCGTCGCCGTTGGGGTCGGAGAGGTAAAACTTCAGGTTGAGCGTGACGTTCTCGCGGGCCTCGAAGGTGCGCTCGTTCGGCACGATGGAGATCACCGGCGGCAGGTCCATCTGGGTGGCGCTGACCTGGAGCACCCCCCGCGTTCGGGCCTTGGCGGGCTGATCCTCCACGAAAAACTCGATGCGGGCAGGCTGGGTGCGCAGCCGGTTGAACTGCGTCACGGAAGGCGTCCAGGTGAACTCGCCGCGTGCCGTGAGCCGAGCGCCCTCCGGCAACTGCCCCGCGATGGGCACGAACACCACGGGGTCGTCGTCGGGGTCGCGCACCGCCTCGGCGTCGATCTGGTACGTGTTCGTCTTGTTGTAGCGTACGTAGAGCGGCTTCAGATCGGCCACCTGCGGCGGGCGGTTCACGT
>JBARYS010000358.1:0-7821 GCA_049648155.1 Catalinimonas sp.
GCGGCCGGCTGCGCAACGCGCTGGTGGTATTCCAATTTGCGGTGTCGATCTGTCTGCTGATCGGCACGGCGGTGGTCTACCGACAACTGCAACACCTTCAGGAGGCGAAGCTAGGCTTCGATCAGGAGCAGGTGCTGGTACTGGACGACACCGGCGTGCTGGGCGAACGTGCGGACGCCTTCCGCGAGGATCTGCTGAAGCTGCCGCAGGTGGAGAACGTGACGATCACCTCGTCGCTGCCAGGCGGGGCCGACTACACCCACTCCGTGAACGGCTACTACCTGCCCGGCCACGAGGGAGACCTGCACCTGATGTTTGACCTCGAAACCGACGCCCGCTACGTGCCGACGTTGGGCCTGGAGCTGGTGGCCGGACGCAATTTCGACCCCGCGCGTGCCTCCGACTCCACAGCGATGCTGGTCAACGAAGCTACCGTGCGCCACCTGGGCTGGGCCGAGCCGCTGGGGCAGGAGGTTATCTCCGGCGGCGGTGAGCGCTACCGCGTGGTTGGTGTCGTGAAGGACTTTCACCTGGCTTCGCTGCGCGACCAGATCGAGCCGGTACTGATGCGGCAGGACGCCCGGGACTTCGGCAACGTGGCCTTGCGCCTGAGCAGCGGCGACCCCGCCGCCACGCTCGACGCCGTGCGGGCGCGGTGGGAGGCGTTCGACACCGGTCAGCCGCTCGCCTACAGCTTCCTCGACGAAGAGGTGGAGCGCCACTACGCCGCCGAGCAGCGCACGGGACAACTTTTCGCCATCTTTTGTGGCTTGTCGATCTTCGTGGCCTGCCTGGGGTTGTTCGGGCTGGCGGCCTTCACGGCGCAGCAGCGCACCAAAGAGGTGGGCATCCGCAAGGTGCTGGGAGCTTCCGTCCCGCAGTTGATCGCCCTGCTCTCGAAAGACTTTGTCCGACTGGTGCTCGTCGCCCTCCTGATCGCCGCGCCGGTGGCCTGGTGGGGTGCTACGCGCTGGCTGGAAGACTTCGCCTACCGCGTCGACGTCTCGCCGCTGCTCGTGGTGGCGGCGGGGGTGGTCACGCTGCTCATCGCCGGGCTGACCGTCGGCTACCACGCCCTGCGGGCGGCCACGACGAACCCGACCACCTCGTTGCGGAGTGAGTGAATGAGAGGACTTCTTCGCCGCCGTTCAAGCGCACACTGCGCCCGTCAGACGCGAAACAGCGCGTCCACGTCGACCTGCACACCCGTGGCGGGATCGGTGAGCGTGCCGCCCGTGTATGGATATGGATTCTTACTAGGCACAGGTTTTCCTCGCTCTCGTTCGTAGTTGACCGCTTCCTGATCTTCCGTCTGAATCGTCGCTGTTCCCATCGCTGCTTTTGATGAAGGTGCTCCCCTAAGCTAATCATTTCGCCTTAAAGGTCTTTCCGCTCATAGTACCTCACAATCCCATGCTCCGCAACTACCTGAAAGTCGCCCTGCGCAACCTCCGCAACCACCGTCAGTACGCCCTCATCAGTACGCTCGGCCTGGCGCTGGGTGTGATGTGCGCCCTGCTGATCTTCCTGCTCATCGCCCACCACCGCAGCTTCGACGCCTGGCACGCCGCCGCCGACCGCATCTACCGGGTCGTGTCGGTGGAGCAGCAGGCCGACGGCACTGACGATCGCAACCCGGGCGTGCCCTACCCGATGGCGGCGCTGCTGCCCGACGCTTTCCCCCAGATGGAAGAGGTGGTGCCGGTCTTCGGGACGGAGGCGTTCTTCACCACCGTCGGCGCGCAACCCCAGCGGTTGCTGGAGCGAAACGTCTTCTTCACCACGCCCGCCCTCTTCCGGACGTTCGACTACGAAGTGTTGCGGGGCGACGTGTCCACCCTCGCCCAGCCCGGCCACGTGGTGCTCACCATCGACCTGGCCGAGCGCCTTTTTCCGGATCAGGACCCACTCGGACAGACGCTCCGGTTCGACGAGCAGTTCGACCTGCGCGTGGGGGCCGTCGTGGCCGACCCACCCGTCACGACGCAGCTGCGCTTCACGGCGCTGCTGTCGTACGAAGACCTCGACGGCTACCTGCCGCCCGACGAGCTCACCTGGGGAACCCTTTCGAGCGGCGCGCAGGTGTTCGTAAAGCTGCGCGAGGGCGCGGCGGCGGCCGACGTCGACGCGCGCTTCCCGGCGTTCAACCGAAAGCACCGCGCCGACAGCGAGGACAAGGGCAACGAGCTACAGGCCCTCGCCGACATCCACTTCGACCCGCGCTACTCGGACTTCGGCAGTACGATTCCGCCGACGCTGCTCGCCACGTTGGGGCTGGCGGGCCTCTTCCTGGTGCTGCTGGCGTGTGTTAACTTCGTCAACCTCGCCACCGCGCAGGCCGTACAACGGGGCCGCGAGGTGGGCATCCGCAAGGTGCTGGGCAGCCGCCGCGAGCAGCTCGTGGGGCAGTTTCTGATCGAGACGGCCGTGATTGTTGCGGCCGCGCTGCTGCTGGCGGTGGGGGGGGCGCAACTGCTGCTGCCCCGCTTCCAGACGTTCGTGCAGGAGGAGTTCCTCATCAGCCTGGTGCAGCCGGAGATGCTGGCCGGCCTGCTCGCGCTCTTCGTGGTCGTGACGCTCGCAGCCGGCCTCTACCCCGCCCTGTTGCTGTCGGGCTTTCGCCCCGCACGGGTGCTGAAGGGGCGCGGCGACGCCACCAAGATCGGGGGCATGTCGGTGCGGCAGGTGCTGGTGGGCTTTCAGTTCGTGGCCGCCCAGGTGCTGCTGGTGAGCACACTGGTGGTGGGGGCGCAGACGCGCTTTCTGCGCGAGGCCGACATGGGCTTCGAACGCGAGGCCATCCTGACGCTGCCGCTGTACACGCAGGAGCCCGCCCGCCTCAGCACGGTGCGCCAACAACTGCTCAGCCTACCCGAGGTCGAAGAGGTGAGCTTCTCGAACATCGCGCCGGCCAGCAATTCGGGGTGGTACGCCAACTTCGGCTTCCCCGACCAGCCCGACGCCGATTTTCCGGCCCACCTGTTCATGGTCGACGATCGATACGCGGCCACCTACGGCTTGAAGATGGTGGCGGGGCGCATGTTGCAGCCCGCCGACTCAACGCGTGAGTTCGTGATCAACGAGACGATGGCCCACCGCCTGGGCTTCGACACACCCGCCGAGGCCCTGGGCGCGCCGCTGCGCATCGGCGGCGGGGGCGCCCCCTTCCCCATTGTCGGGGTGGTGGGCGACTTCCACACCAAGTCTCTGCACGAGGCCATCGACCCGATACTGCTCTACGTCGCTCCGGAGGATTACTACCGCATCAGCGTCCGCCTCGCGCGCAACACTGCCCTCGGCCCCGCCCTCGAACGGATCGAGGCCACTTGGACCGCCGCCTTCCCGGGGTACATCTACCACTACGAGTTCATCGACGACGCCGTGGCCGAGTTCTACGAGCTCGAGCAGAAGCTCACGCAGTTATTCATGATCCTGGCGGGCGTGGCCCTGCTCATCGGCTGCCTGGGGCTGTACGGGCTGGTGACGTTCGTGGTGACGCGCCGCACCAAGGAGATCGGCGTGCGGAAGGTGCTCGGGGCGTCGCCGGCGAGCGTGGTGGTGCTGGTGTCGCGCGAGTTTGGGCGCATCGCGCTGGTATCGTTCGTGCTGGCCGTGCCGCCGGCGTGGTACTTCCTGCGCGAATGGCTGCAGGGCTTTGCCTACCAGATCGACCTGCACCCCGGCTACTTCGTGGTGGGTGGCGCGCTGATGGTCGCCGTGGCGATGCCGGCCGTGAGCTACCAGAGCTTGCGGGCGGCGCTGATCAACCCCGTGCGGGCGCTGCGGAGTGAGTAGGGTCGGAAACGCGGCGGTGTCATGAAACGAGTGATGTGTTGTAGTTGTGTATGAACATTTTCAACATCAGCTCATGAGCCTGTCCCCAAGAGTTGGTGAGCGGATCGCTTGCATCGATCAAACTGCGTTTCTGGGCGACGCTCATCTCAACAAATCTCTTTTTTTAGTCTAACTGCATTTCCAGTTCACCGATTTTGCGGTGTAGCGCATCAATAAGCGCCTGCTGTTCGTCTGACTGCTTCTGGCTGCCGGCCATAAACACCGACGGGCCTTGCTGGTGGAGCTGTCGCTTCCGGTACGATGTCTGTGTGGGAGCCGGTGCTCTGAGGCCGGTTCGGCCGGCGTTTTGCGCTCTCTGAGGGCTTCAAGGGTGACACCAAACTTGAATTCGGCTGATTGTCGTCTGCATTTTTCATGATCAGTAAGTTGGCAATCTTGCGCCTTAACTTACTGTCCAGCTCTTGGGGACAAGTTCATGGTGCACGATGCCTATGGTCAGGAGGTGGAGCGTAAGCAGTCACTTAACGGAAAGGCAAATTTCCGGACGAACCGACGGCGGCCGGGCCTCTACGTGTTGCGGGCCACCAACAAACACGGCACTTTCACTCGTCAAGTGGTCGTGCAACGTTGACCTGGCGATGACACCAACCCCGGAAGCTGTCACGTGGAGAGCTTCCGGGGTTGTGCGTCTATCTCCGCCGCAGCCGGCGAGGCAGGCGTCATACGGCAAGTCCAGCCTACTCCAGAGCGATCACATTACGACTTAGGCCGGCACGCTCTCCTTCAGCGCCCCCACCACCTCGGTCATCATCTTCTTCGCGTCGCCGAACAGCATGAGCGCATTGTCGTAGCCGAACAGTTCGTTGCCCACGCCCGCGTAGCCCACCGACATGCTGCGCTTGCTCACGATCACCGTCCGGGCCTTGTCGGCGTTCAGGATGGGCATGCCGTAGATGGGGCTGCCGGTGTCGGTGCGGGCGGCGGGGTTCACCACGTCGTTGGCCCCGATCACCAGCGCCACGTCCGTGTTGGCGAAGTCGTCATTGATCGCCTCCATCTCCACCAGTTTGTCGTAGGGCACGTTGGCCTCGGCCAGCAGCACGTTCATGTGGCCCGGCATCCGTCCGGCCACCGGGTGAATGGCGTAGCGGACGTTCACGCCGCGCTTCTCCAGCAGGTCGGCCATCTCGCGCACCACGTGCTGCGCCTGCGCCACGGCCATGCCGTAGCCGGGCACGATGATCACCGACTGGGCCGAGTCGAAGATCATCGCCGCCTCTTCCGAGCCTACCTCCTTCACCATGATCTCCTTGTCGCCCACCTTGGCCGTGGCGCCGGGGGCCTGCCCGAAGCCGCCCAGCAGCACGCTGACCAGCGAGCGGTTCATCGCCTTGCACATGATCTGCGTTAGGATCAGCCCCGACGCGCCCACCAGTGCCCCCGCAATGATGAGCACCTGATTGTTGAGCACAAAGCCCGTGGCGCAGGCGGCCACGCCCGAGTAGGAGTTGAGCAGCGAGATCACCACCGGCATGTCGGCCCCCCCGATGGGAATGACCGTCAGCACGCCCAGCAGCAGCGCCAGTCCCAGCACGACCAGCATCCAGAGTTCAACGCTAGGGTTGAGCACCCCCGTGGCGGCGGCGGCCAGCATGACGAGCGCCAGCGCCAAGTTCACCGCGTGTTGCCCCGGGAAGGTGATGGCCCCGCCGTTGACGAAGCCCTTCAGTTTGCCGAACGCGATGAACGAGCCGGTGAGCGTCACGGCCCCGATGATGACCGACAGCGCGATGGTCACGAGTACCGTGGCGGGCACCGCCGGCTCCGCTCCCGCCACTTCGGCGAACTGTTGTTGGTAGCGCCGGTACTCCGAGGTGGCCACCAGCACCGAGGCCGCCCCGCCAAAGCCGTTGAAGATGGCCACCATCTCGGGCATGGCCGTCATGGCCACGGTGCGCGCGGCATACACCCCGATGGCCGAGCCGATGAGCACGGTCACGAAGATCTCGACGTAGCTGACCACCTCGCGGTCGAGCAGCGTGGCGAGCACGGCGATCAGCATCGCCACCGACGAGTAGGCATTGCCTTGGCGGGCAGTGCGGGTCTGCCCCAGCTTCTTGAGGCCGAGGATGAACAGCACCGACGCCAGCAGGTAGGCGATTTTGATGATCAGGTCGAGGTTCATAACCGAGAAGAGGACACAGGGTCAAGGATGATATACCAGATCCGCCGTCGGCTCCACAACGGGCGGTGCCGTCTGCACCGCCGCCGGCTCCTCTTCGTGATCCCCGTAGAAGAGCGCGTGGATGCCCAGGTAGGTGCCGGCACCCGCCAGGTAGCCGACCAGCGCCAGCAGGCTGATCTTTTTGACGTACCAAACGAAGTCGATGCGCTCCATGCCCATCACGGCCACGCCCGCCGCCGAACCGATGATCAGGATTGAACCTCCCGTACCGGCACAGTAAGCCAGAAACTCCCAAAGCTTGGCGTCGGGCGGGTAGACCGTGATCGGGTACATGCCCATGGCGGCGGCCACCAGCGGCACGTTGTCGATGATGGCCGAGGCCACACCGATGGCCAGCACGATCACGTCGAGGTTGCCGATGGTGTCGTTCATCCAGAGCGCCAGCCCCTCCAAGATGTGGGTGGCCTCGAGCGCGGCAATGGCCGCCAGAATCCCGAAGAAGAACAGCACCGAGGCCGTGTCGATCTTCGACAGCGCGTGAATGGCCGAATAGGGCTTCTTCTCCTCCTCGCTCTTGTCGACGTGCAGCAGCTCCGACACTAGCCAGACCACGCCCAGCGAGAGCAACATGCCCATGTAGGGCGGCAGGTGGGTGACGGTCTTAAAGATCGGCACGAACAACAGCCCGCCCACGCCGAAGGCCAGCATCCGCTTGCTGCCCTTGATCTTCTCCATCTCGCCGGCCGTCTTGTAGTCGTACTCGGCGCGCTCCACCTCGCCCTTCATGCTGAACGAGAGGATTGTCAGGGGCACCACCATGCAGACGATGCTCGGCACGATCAATTGTACGATGATGTTAGCCGTGGTCACCTGCCCGCCGATCCAGAGCATGGTCGTGGTCACGTCGCCGATGGGCGACCAGGCCCCGCCCGCGTTGGCGGCGATGATCAGGATGCCCGCAAAGAAGCGCCGCTGCTGGGGGTTGTGCACTAGTTTTCGCAGCAGCGAGATCATCACGATCGAGGCCGTCAGGTTGTCGAGAATGGCCGACATGAAGAACGCCAGGATCGACATCACCCAGATCAGCTTGCGCGAGTTGCGCGTGCGGATGCGGTTCGTGATCACTTTGAAGCCCTGGTGGGCGTCGATCAGCTCGACGATGGTCATGGCCCCCATCAGGAAGAAGAGGATCTCGGCGATGTCGGAGAGGTGGTGCGCTAACTGCTCGCCCACGTACTCGTTGTAGATCTCGCCCGCCGTCAGCGACTGCCCGATGCTCTGGGCCAGCGCCCGCGCCTCGGTGGTGAACTCTCGGTAGCCTTCGTTCTCGAAGAATTCGGTGCTCGGCGAGCCCAGCACGAAAATGGTCCAGAGCAGAACGCCCGTCATCAGGGCGGGAGCGGCTTTGTTTACCTTAATGGGGTGTTCAAAAATGATGGCGGCGTAGCCCAGAATGAAAACAATGACCATCAAGGTGTACATAGGACGGAGGGGTTAGTGTGGGAGGCGCGTAAAGATAGCAGGGTTGCCCGGTTGGGCTGGAGGATGATCGGGTTGACCGGATGCCGCACGCGTGAAGTCTCGGCGGCAACGCCACGGGGCGTAAACGCACGCGGTACGACTCGCCGAAAGCCGCCGGCAAAAGTGTGGGCGCGGATATAAAAACGGGCCTGAGCTGTAGGCAAATTTTGCTTGCCTAACCGTCCGCGCGCGGGAACAACCTGGCGGTTGACCCGTTCCAAAAGCACATCCTAACCCCCGTTACCGTTATGTCGCTCGTCCGTAAGCCCGCCCCCACCTTTCAGGCCCCCGCCGTCGTCGACGGAGAGGTCATCAACGAC
>JBARYS010000359.1:0-7366 GCA_049648155.1 Catalinimonas sp.
CAAGAAGGGCGTACCCTTCCGGGGCACGAACCTGTGGGTGCTCATCTTCGCCATCTTCATCGCCTCCATCGGCCTGAACGTCAACTCCACGGCCGTCATCATCGGGGCGATGCTGATCTCGCCGCTCATGGGGCCCATCGTGGGCGTGGGGCTGGGCATCGGCACCAACGACCTCGAACTGATCAAGAAGGGGCTGTCGAACCTGGGCGTGGCGGTGGTGATCAGCGTGCTCACCTCGTGGCTCTACTTCTCGATCACGCCGCTTTACGACGCGCAGTCGGAGCTGCTGGCGCGCACACAGCCGACGCTCTGGGACGTGCTCATCGCCCTGTTCGGCGGCCTGGCGGGCATCGTGGCCAACTCGCGCCGCGAGAAGAGCAACGCCGTGCCGGGCGTGGCCATCGCCACCGCGCTGATGCCGCCGCTCTGCACGGCGGGCTACGGCCTGGCCACGGGCAACATGTACTACTTCTTCGGTGCGTTTTACCTGTTCTTCATCAACTGCGTCTTCATCAGCCTCTCCACCTTCCTGCTGGTACGCTACCTGAAGTTCCCCACCAAGCAGTTTGTCGACCCGCGCCGCAAGCAGCACGTCAAGACGATGATCACCGTCTTCGCCGTGCTCACCATCCTGCCCAGCGTCTGGACGGCCTACAGGGTGGTGCGGAAGAGTCTCTTCGAACGCCACGCCCAGCAATTTATCGACACTGAGCTGCAATTCGAAGGCGCACAGGTGATCAGCAAGAACGTCGACTACGGCACCGACGAGGCCCACTTTATCGTGGTGACGCTCTTCGGCGAGCCGGTGTCGGACGATCTCATCCGCCAAGCCGAGCGCGAGCTGTCGCAGTATGGTCTCGACAACACCGAGCTGCGCGTCCGCCAGGGCTACACGCCGCAGGGGGGCGTCGACCTGCTCACCGTCGAGCAGATGGGCCAGTCGATGCGCACGGGCATCATCGAGGAGCTGTACGAGAAGAACGAAGCCGCCCTGGCCTCGAAAGACGAGCACATCGCCCTGCTGGAGGGCGAGCTGCGCAAGTACCAAGGCGCACAACTGCCCGTGGCCGACATCGGCGACGAACTGCGCACGCAGCACGCGGGCCTGCTCAACTTCTCGCTCACGCAGACCGTGCTGCGCGACGTGCCGGGGGGCAGCAAGACACCGTCACGCTGGCCTACGCCCGCTTCCGCCGCCGCCCAAAGGCCGCCGAGCTCAACAAGATGACGGCCTACCTGAAGGTGCGCACCCACGCCGACTCGCTGCGGCTGGTGGTGGAGTGAGGGTAGGCATTACCCCACCGCCGCCCGCTCGGCCTCTTCCAGCGCCTCCACCAGTCTGCGGAGCACCACCGTGACGCCGGCCGCCTCGTTGCTCAGGGTCTCGTGGCGGGCGGCGGCCTTTACGTCCGGGTGGGCGTTGGCCATGGCAAAGCTCCACTCGGCGGTACGCATCATCTCCACGTCGTTGAGGTAGTCGCCGAACACCATCGTCTGGGCAGGCGAGACGCCCCAGCGCTCCTGTAAAAAGGTGAGCGCCTGCCCCTTGTGGGCCTTCGGCGCGGAGATGTCGAGCCAGGTTTCAGACGACACCTTGACCTTCAGGTCGCCCTCGTACGCGCGGAAGTGCGGGTAGGTGTGCTCGGCCGTGCCGTTGAAGTCCGACAGCGTGACCTTCAGGAAGTCATCGTCGGCAACGGCCAGCAGGTCGGCGACCAGCGCCACGCGCTCGAAGAAGCGCCGCACGTAGGCCTCGAAGGCCGGGTCGCCCCCCTCGATGTAAGCGGTCTTTTTGCCACAGAGCACCAGCTTGGCGGTGGGCAGCGTCCGGCCGCGCGCCATCAGCTCGTGGGCCAGACCGGGGTCGAGGGCCTCCACCAGGAGGTCTTGCCCGTGCTCCCTCACCAGGCTGCCGTTTTCGGCCGCGAACGTGATCTCGTCGGCGATGGGGGCCAGCTTCCGCCGCATGTTGTAGTACTGCCGGCCGCTGGCGGCCACGAAGCGGACGCCGTGCCGCTTGAGAGATTGGTAGAGCGGGTAGAACGCCACGTCCACCTCACCGGCGGGGTCGAGCAGCGTCCCGTCCATGTCGGTCGCCACGAGGCGGACGTCGGAGAGGGGCATAGGGTCTTGGGGGGTGGGCGGGGCAAAGCTAAGCGCGCCCCCCCACCCGCTCCCCGGATTTCACCGGCACTTTCCGGCCGACCTCTCCCCCCGTGCGTGCGTAGAGGCATCAGGACCGATGCGAACCGTGAGGTATCGGACGAAAACGTGCTTCTTTGACTGAGTTTCAGGTGCCTCTTGTGATACAGCCGCCCCGGTCGCTATGTTCGTGACGCCGGCTCAGGTGTTGATTCCTTGAAAAGCGTGCCTTCAACGCCACCTCGCTTTCCAATGACCCCGATTCACGTCAGGCCGCGCCGTCGCCCGTTTTAAACCACCACGAGTTATGTCTACCCCTACCCTTCAGATTGTCGAGTGTCCACGTGACGCCGTGCAGGGCCTCGCGCACTTTGTGCCTACCTCCCAAAAGATCGACTACCTCAACCAGTTGCTGCGCGTGGGCTTCCACACGCTCGACTGCGGCAGCTTCGTCTCGCCGAAGGCCATTCCGCAACTGCGCGACACCGCCGAGGTGCTGGCCGGTCTCGACCTGCGCGGTGTCCGGACGCGCCTGTTGGTGATCGTGGCGAACGAGCGGGGTGCCCGGGCGGCCGTGGCCGAAGAGAAGGTCCACTACCTGGGCTTTCCACTGTCGCTCTCCGAGACTTTCCAGCGGCGCAACACCAACCGCTCAATCAGTGAGGCGCTGGCGACCGTGGCCACCGCGCAAGATCTCTGCCGGGCGCACGGTAAGGAGTTGGTCGTCTACCTGTCGATGGGCTTCGGCAACCCCTACGGCGACCCTTACGACGCTGAGGTCGCCGGGACCTTCACCACCCGCCTCGCCGACCTGGGGGTGCGGACCGTCGCGCTCGCCGACACCGTGGGCACGGCCACACCCGCGACCATCGGGTCCATGTTCGGGGCGCTGGTGCCGCGCTTTCCGCACCTGACCATCGGCGCGCACCTGCACACCACGCCCACCTCAGCCCTGCCGAAGGTGCGGGCGGCCTGGGCGGCGGGGTGTCGCCGCTTCGACGGGGCGCTGGGCGGTTGGGGCGGCTGCCCGATGGCCACCGACACGCTGACCGGCAACCTGCCGACCGAGGCGCTGGTCCAGTTTCTCGACGAGGCGGGTGTCGACCATAGGCTGGACGCCACGGCCTGGGGGCAAAGCCTGGCGATGGTGCCGAAGGTGATGGAGAACCCTACGGCGTAAGATTCGCGGGGCGTTCGGCGGGAAGGTCTTTAATCACAATGCCATCTTTGTAACATCACATGATCGAACCCCCGGCTATGAAATCGTGCGTTGCCTTCTTAATGGTGCTTTTCGTCTCGGCCACGCTGGGCGCGCAGAACCTCGCGCTGGCCGACCGTCACTTTCAGGACGGTGACGCCCGCTTCCAACTACAGGACTACCCCGGGGCCATTACGTCGCTGACGACCGCCATCGACCTGAACCCCGGCAGCGCGCACGCTTTCTACCTACGCGGGGTGAGCAAGGAGCGGCTGGAAGACCACTTCGGAGCCATCCGCGACTTCACAAAGTCCATCGACCTCGACGCCGAGCAGGCGGAGGCTTACCTGCAACGCGGGCGGGCCAAGTTCGCCCTGCAAGATTACTACGGGGCCATCGCCGACTTCGACCGCACGCTCGAACTCCGCCCCGACTCTGAGGACGCCTACTACCAACGCGGGCAGGCGAAGAGTGAGCTGGAGTCGTATCAGGACGCCATCGCCGACTTCTCGAAGATCATCGGATTCAACAACAAGAACAAGGACGCTTACTTCCTGCGGGGGGTACTCAAGATTTCGCTCGGCGAGAAGGAGTCGGGCTGCCTCGACCTGAGCCGCGCCGGCGAGCTGGGCGACGTGAAGGCCTACGAAAAGATTCGCGAGCTCTGCAACAACCCTTAGCAAAGCCTACGGCCTGCCGGACAGGTCCAAAGAAAAGGAGAGAGGAAGCTCTCGCTCGAAGCACGGCTCAGGCCGATCGGGCGGGAGTTTTTTTGTGTGATCCCCTCAGCGGTGTTTACGGTTGCTCGACGGCCACGTCGTAGATGCGCACCGTCTCCTCGCCGAACTTGGTGACGCCCGACACGCCGCCCGCCGCGTCGGACAGCAGCGAGATGCCCGCGTTCGAACAGCGCACGGTGGGCAGGCCGTTCTCGACTGACATCAGCCGCGTGTAGGAAGCCATCTGCCCGACGATGGGCGCGTCGCCCGCCCAGGAGTCGTTGCCCAGTAAGACCATCAGGTTGGCCCCCTCGGTGGTGGTGCGGACGTATTCAGGGTAGATCGACTCGCTGCAAATGACGGGCGCGATGCGCAGCCCCTGCCACTCGATGGGTCCGTCGTTCGAGCGCACGTTGTAGTTACCGTAGGTCTCGCCCAGCTCCACGTGCAGGTTGCGCATCACGGCCAGTTGGTCGACATAAGGCACCCGTTCGATGAAGACCACCAGCTTGTTCTTGACGTAAAAACGGATCGGCCCGTCGGGCGGAATGAACGCGGCGGCGTTGTAGACGTCATAGAATCCGCCCCGGCCCGTCGGCTTGGCCGTGATGTTGCCCGGCGGGCGCGTCGGGTACGTTTCGAACAGGTGCGTCCCGACCAGCAGGGGCGCGCCCATCTCGCCGGCCAGCTTCTTCAGTTGCTGCATCAGCGGGTGTTGCTCGTGCTGCCCTAGCGCAATCCGTGCGCCGGCCAGGGCCGTCTCGTGCCACACGATCAGGTCCGGCTGCCGCTCTTTTACCCCGCGCGTCATCGCCACCATCCGGCCCACATGCTCCTTGGCACGCTTCATCTCCACGATGTCCTTGAGCGCAAACGAGGGCTGAATCACCGCCACCCGCACCTTTTCGTCGCCGGCGGGCAGTGCCGTTTGATAGGTGACGAGATTCACGGCCGCGAGCAGCAGCAGCAGACCGCCCAGCCCGGCCAACACCCGCCGCTGTTTGCCGGGCGCGGCGCGTAGCTCCCACGCCCAGTAGACGAGCGCGTTGATAGTGACCAGCACGAAGGTGATGCCCAGCGTGGTCGTCCACCGCGCGAACAGCACCGCCTTCGGAAAGAGCGCCGGTATCCACCGCAGGTTGATGAGGGTCAGGCCCGCCTGCCAGGTGCCCAGCGTCCACTCGTGCGCCACCCAGAGCAGCGGCAGGGCCAGCCACGACCACACCGGCCACCGGCGGTTGAGGTAGTAGAACGGTTGCAGGAAGAGGCAGAGCAGCAGCGTGTAGCCCAGCATCGTGGCGGGGGCCACGTATTGATACTGACTGGCGAAGGCCACCCGAAAGCCCGACCGGAGCACCCACACGTGTAATAGCCCGAACGCGAGCAGGTTGTAGAGGAAGAAGTGGCGGCCCCGCCCCGTGCGCTGCCAGACGTAGAAGAGCGGCACCAGCCCCACCAAAGCCAGCGGAGCCAGCGGCAGCGGCGGCCAGGCGGCGGCCACCAACGATCCGGCCAGAAGGCTCAGCAGCAGGAAGCGCCCCTGCAAGCGGCGCGTCCGTTGCGGCGGAGCGGGCAGGCGGGCGGCGGGGGTATCGACGACGGTAACGGAGGGCATGGGGACGAACTTTACCTTCAAAGATACCCCGCCGGGCGGGCAACCCGCAACCGGATGTTCGCGGCAGCCCTCCCATAATGTCCCTCAGCGTTCCGCCTCTTCGAGCAGCGGCAAGCGCGCCCGGAAGCACTCGCCCACCCGCCCAAACCAGGGCGCGACGTCGGTGAGGTAGCGGTAGCGGGCCCGCAGGTTTTTCAGGCCGATGCCGGTCGACTCGACCTCCTCGTGCCGGGGCTGGAAGTTATTCTCCACGAGCAGCGTGTTCCCCTCGGCACGAATGGTGACGTACAGCGGCCGGTCGCGGGAGACCACGTTGTGCTTGATGGCGTTCTCGACCAGCAGTTGCAGCGCCAGCGGCGGCAGGCGGCACTCTTCGAGTGTTTCGTCCACGGTGGTCTCCAGTTGCAGGCTCTCGCCGAAGCGGATGCGCTGTAGAAAGTAGTACGACTCCATGAACGCCAGCTCCTGCCGCAGCGCCACGGTGGTCTGGTCCTTCTGTTGCAACAAGTAGCGGTATACGTCCGTCAGTTCGTAGATGAACGCCTCGGCGGTGGGCGGGTCTTTGATCACCAGCACCGACAGCGCGTTCAGGCAGTTGAACAAAAAGTGCGGGTTGATCTGGCTCTTCAGCGATTCGAGGCGCGAACGCAGGCTCTCCTTTTGCTGCCGCTCGGCTTCGAGCAACAGGCGGCTTCGTTCGGCCAGCAGGCGCTGGTTTTCGGTGCGCAGTTCGTGGGCCTGTTGGGCGTTCTGTAGCACCAGCCTCAGCTCCTGATCGTTCCAAGGCTTTGTGATGTAATTATGCACCTTGCCCTTGTTGATGGCCCCAATGATGGAATCCACGTCGCTGTAGCCGGTCAGCACCATGCGCGTGGTGTCGGGGTGGCGTTCCAGCACCCGCTCCAGCACCTCTACGCCCGTCATGCCGGGCATCCGCTGGTCGGTGATGATCAGGTCGACGGGTCGCTGGTCTTGGCTCCGTGCGGCCAGCATCTCTAAAGCCTCGGGACCGCTGCCCGCCGTCAGCACCTCGTATTCTTTACGGAAAGATGCGCGGAAGGAGATCAGGTTCTGACGCTCGTCGTCGACGTAAAGGATCGTGAAAGTGGGCGGCATGGTGTGGATGGATGGGGCGGACAGATCAGCACGAATAGGGCCGTATAAAGTAACATTCCGGCATCGACGTGACGAGCACAACGGAGGCTATGCAAGGTTGAAATAAGATTAATATAAAATATCTAAGCTCTACTTCGAGAAACTTCTATAATTTTCATTCTTCCTTGAATTCACCACAACTTTTTCCTCTACCTACTTATGAAGTGGCCCGTACTCACGGATTATCTAGACACCACCATTACCGAGCGTACTGTCCCGCCGACCGATGAACAGGCTTGGTCGCCGCTCGATCTACTCTCGCAGTTGCGTTTCATGCAGCGTGGTAACATCATTTTTTCCTACCGAGGACCGATCAGCGACGAGGTGATCACGTCGGTGCTGCACCTGAATGAGACTCGGTTCACCGACATGGCCCTGTCGCCCTTGGTGCGCAAGCGCCTGCTCAACATCCTGATCGAGTCGCTACAGAACATTTTTCACCACCACGACGAAGACGGACACAGCGACCAGGAAGCGATCCTGATCATCGGGCGCGTTGCCGACGGCTTCTTCATTCACACCGGCAACTCGTTGGAG
>JBARYS010000360.1:0-5704 GCA_049648155.1 Catalinimonas sp.
GCATCCAACTGCCTCGTGGCCTCTACCAGTCTATCGAAAACAAGCTGCAAGCCGAGCAGGAGGCACAGCGCATGGAGTTCGTGCTGCAACGCGAACGTCAGGAGGCGCAGCGCCGCCAGATCGAGGCCGAGGGCATCCGCGATGCCAATCGCATCATTGCCGAGGGGCTCACGCCCGAGATCATCCAGTACAAAGCCATCGAAGCCTACCGCGAGCTCTCGACCTCCAACAACGCCAAAGTCATCATCGGCGGGGGCTCGGCACCGCTGCTGATCGAATAGTAAGTCCGTACTTTTTCGGGTGAAGGCGAAAGCCCCGCCGTGCTTCTAGGAGCGCGGCGGGGCTTTGTTTGAGAATCCCGAAACTTTAGGCGAGCCGAGCGGCACGGAAAACGTACTTCTTCCAAGCAACCTCCGCTTCATTATAATGATCCAGCGCACCTTGTGGAGGTGCACTAGGTCGAACAAAAACGACCGAACGTCTTCGTCGGCCGTAGAAAGCGAGCACGGCGGCACGGAACGGATTAGGAGCCGCACGCCTTTTAGGGAGCCACCGGCGTTACCCCCAAACTTTACCACCTACTTTCTACTCCCCCTTATGCGTCGACAACTAAAAGCTTTTTTTGGGGCCTTGAGCGTGCTCGTGCTGGGCGCGTTTTTGCTCTTTGTCTTTAACCAGGTCATGCAGGTCTACACCTACGCCAGTGGTCTGCACCCGCAGTTCGGGCAGGTGGTGCTCTGGGCGCTTACGCTCCTCTTCGTCGGGCTGATGATCGTGCCCTTCGTGCTCTACTACCGGCTGCCGCGCGCCATGCCCGCCCGCAGCGAGGACGAAACCGCCGAGGCTTATCACGCCCGTGTGGCCCGGCGGCTGGCCCGCAACCGCCTGCTGAACGGACACCCGCTGGAGACCGAGGCCGACGTGCGCGAGGCGCTGGCCGTGCTCAACGCCCACGCCGACGCCATCGTGCGCCGCACAGCCAAGGGCGTGTTCCTGACCACGGCGGTCTCTCAGAATGGTAAGCTCGACGCCCTGACGGTGCTCGTGTCGCAGTCGAAGATGGTCTGGGACGTGGCGCACGTCTACTACCAACGCCCCGCCCCGCGCGACATCCTGCAACTCTACGGCAACGTGGCGGCGGCCACCTTCTTCGCCGCGCAGATCGAAGACATGGACGTCTCGGAGCACATCGAGCCGGTGGTGGGCACACTACTGCAGGGCACGGTGGTGAAGTCGGTGCCGCTGGTGGGTACGGCTACCAACATCGTGATGGATTCGCTGCTCGAAGGCACCGTGAACGCTTACCTGACGCTTCGCGTGGGCGTGGTGACGCGCCGCTACTGTGGGGCTCCGTCGGACTTTGAGCCGAAGCAGGCCCGTAAGGCCGCCTACGCCGAGGCCGCCGGGCTGCTGCGTCGCATCGTGGTGGAGTCGTCCGGCGAGGTGGTCACCTCCGTGGCGCGGGCCTCACGGCGGGCGGGGGCCGGCACGGTGCGTTCGGGCGTAAAGGCCGTCGAGCGGGCCACCGGCAACGTCCGCACCGGCATGGGAAAGCTGTTTCGCAGCGCCCGCTCGTCTCCCGAAGCACCCGAGTAGGCCGTCTGCCTCGGATTGCGCGGCGGGCGTTCGTGCCGCTATTTTTGCCCGGCACCGCGCTAAAGGGCCCCGCCCGCACGTTGGAGTACCGCACTGCTCACCCTTCTCCGTCAGCCGATCGCGCCTTGTCTGAAGCAAGCCTTTTTTCCTTCCGTCTGCTTCCAACCCGCCGGGTGGATGTGCTGTGTCTCCTGCTCGCGGCGGTGCTGGGTGGGCCGTCCGTCTGCCGCGCGCAGGCGTTGCTCTACGACGTTTACAAAGGCGACGACCACATTGGTCAACTACACGCCCTGCGTCGTCAGGAGGGCACCCAGACGCACTACTTGATGTCGTCGGCGGTGAAATTTCGCGTCTTGTTCGAGGTGCGGCTCGACTTCCGTTCTGAGAGCACCTTCGACGGGAGCTACCTCCGGCGGTCGTTCACGCGCAACCAGTTGAACGACCGCGAGCGCGACCGCTCGGTCGTCACGCGGAAGGGCGACGGCTACGAAGTGGCCCGCGACGACGATGATGTCGTGTCGCTGACCCACCCCGGTATCGAACACAACATGTCGACGATCTACTACCAAGAGCCCGCCGGTCTGTCGCGCATTTTCAGCGACAAACTGGGTGCGTTTGCGGTGCTGACCCCCGTGGCCCCGCACGAGTACGAGATGGTCTTGCCCGACGGCCAGGTGAACTACTTCCGCTACGATGAGCAGGGCCGCTGCGTGGAGGTAGAATGTCGACACTCGCTCTCGACCATTTACTTCCGGTTACGGCAGTAGACGATCGTTGACGGCTGGTGGGCGATGGCCTGCGGGCGATGGTTCATCGACTATGGACTGCTTACAAGCAAAAAAAAGGTGCCGCGCGAACGCGACACCTCCTTTCACACACTGAAAATATATTCCTGAACCGGCGGCCCCTAATTCCCCAATCTGCCGCCTTGCTCACCTCTTCATGACGAAAACGGACGATGGTAAACACCGTTCCGGGGATTTTTTGTTTCGTGCCGCCGGGCGCGGACTCAGAACGGCGTTAGGTCGTGTTGACATATTAAGATGATTTCACGGCTTCGCGCGTCTCTTTGTGCGTAGTCAAGTCGCTCGAGGCGGGCGATTGCTGGGCCGCCTAGGTGGCGCATCGGCCAACGAAAGCGGCGCAGAATACGGGCAAAAAGCGCCGAAAGCATCAGCAGGTTATAGGTCGACACGACCTAGGCTCCCGGCCCTTCGATCTTGATGTTGCCTCCGGCCAGCTTCTTCCACACGGCCGACTGTTCCAAGCCGTAGTAGCTGTCTTGGGCGAAGAACGTCTTCGGCTCCGGCGAGCCGTTCAGATACCTCAGTTGGAAGCGGTAGGCATCGTTGCTGAACAGTCGCTTGATGATGGTCTGGTCGATGCCCTCGATGCTGCCGAAGGGGAAAGTGTCGATCCGGTTCTGATCACGAAAGATCAACCCCTCGTCCACGATGTAGAGGCCGTCCCGGTAATTGGTTCTCAGCGCGGCAGAATCTTCCAAAAAACGGCGCTTGCCCCGGAGCCGGGTGCGTGAGATGACCGCCACCACCAGCATCGCCACCAGCAGCAGGCCGCACACGATCAGGCCGCTGTTGCCCACCACACTGTTGGTGTTGCCGTCGAAGTAGTCGCTGCGCGCGATGATGGCCGAGATGACCAGCATGGCCACGAACACGCCCCCCAACCCCACGGCGGCGGTGAAGGTCAGCAGCGGCGTAACCAGCGGCTTCTGGTTGGGAAAAAAGTGCACGCCGCCGGGCGAGATCTGCTCGGTATCGGTCACGTAGGTATAATCGGGGTGCTCCTGCCGGAAGGTGTCGAGCAGTTCGTTCGTCTTGAGTTGCATAGGGTTGGTCTTTGTTGAAGATCATCGGCGCGCGGATTGTCGTCCACCCCCCGTACTCCAGCTACGTAGGGAGCGGGGTGTGCTGTTTCATCGGACCCCGAACCGGGCGCGTTGCGGGGTTGGTAGTTATGTTTACGTAGGGGTGATCCTACCGAAACCGAACAGCCGCCCCGACGCCCCGCGATGCTGAACGACGACCAAGCCCACCTTGAGGCCGAAGTGGCGCGCCTCCGCGCCGAGAACGCACGCCTGCGTGCTCACCCGGCGGCCGACCACCAGACGCCCGACTGGGAGAAGCGCCTCGCCGGCCTGCTCGACGACCACGGGCAGGACATCATCTGCGTGCACGACCTGCGGGGCGAGGTGCACCACATGAACCCCGCCGCCCGCCGCTTTTTCGGTGTTGAGGGCGACCGGTACCCCACCTTGCAGGAGATCCTGGCACCCGAAAGTAAGGAGGAGTTTCCCTGGCTGGTGGAGCGCCTACGGCAGAAAGACCGCCCCACCGGCATGATCAAGGCGATCTACCAACGTAAAGAGGTGCGGCTGCTCGAATACGTCCACCGGCTCGTGCAGCCCGCCGGAGGTGCCGACGGGCCGCTGGTGCAGGTGATCGCCCACGACGTGACCGAGGAGCGGCGCTCGCACCACCTGGCGTACGCCTCGTTCGAGACCTACCGTGACATCTTCGACTTGAGTAGCGACGCCATTCTGATCTTGACCGAGGGGGCCACCATTCTCGACCTGAACCGGGCGGCGCTGAGCTTTTACGGCTACGAGCGGGCGGAGCTGATCGGCCGCTCCTACGCGGCGCTGTACGCGGGCCGCGCTGAGGAGCGCGAGGAGGTGGCGTTCCGCCTCAGGAGGGCCTGGCACGGTGAGACGCAGCGCTTCGACTGGACCGGGCGCACCAAGCGGGGCCGCCACCACCTGCGCGAGGTGATTGTTCGCCCCGGCCGCTATCAAAACCGCGCGGCCGTGATTGTCTTCGACCGTAAGGTGCAGGAGTGGCGGCAGGTGGAGCGTGAAATGGCGCAGCGTAACCGCGAGCTGGAGTTCGTCCACGAGGTGATCAAGCACGCCTCCGTCGAGCGCGACGCCGAGCGCTTCCTGACCAAGGCCCTGCGGAAGATCTGTATCCTGTGCGACGTGCCGGCGGGGGCGGTATACGAGACCGACGACGACGGTCACCGCGCCACCCGTGTGACGTCTTTCCTGGAAGATGGGGCTGCGCCCATGGCCGACGCCCTGGAGTTAAGCGTGCGGACTTACCAGCCACTGCGCCGCCGCCGCCGGAGTGTGCTGACGCGCGACGCCGCCTCGCCCGAAGAGGGGCGTCTGATCGTGTGCCCGGTGGAGGCCGAAGGGGAGCTGCGGACCTTGTTCGCCTTTCGCCGTAACCGCCGCGAGGTGCGCCGTGAGGAGCTAGTGCTGCTGAACTTTATCTGCGTCGAGCTGGGGCACCACCTCAGGCAGAAACGCCTGCAAGCGCAACTGACCACCTACGTGGAGCGCTACAAGCTCTTGTTCGACTCGGCCAACGACGGTATTCTGCTGCTCGACGAGGGTATCATCGTCGACTGCAACGCGAAGGCGCAGGAGATCTTTCGGTACGGCATCGACGAACTGCGCGGCCGCGCCTTTGCCGACCTCTCGCCCCTGGAGCAGTCCGACGGTACCTTCTCGGACGTAGAGACCGCCCGCCGCCTGACGAAGGTGGGGCGGGGGGTGTCGTTGGTGTTCGAGTGGCGGCACGAGCGCTCGGACGGTGAGCAGATCGACACCGAGGTGAGCCTCAACAGCCTCGAAAGCGAAGGGGGCGTGCTGATGGTGGCCATCGTGCGCGA
Organism: Catalinimonas sp.; assembly: GCA_049648155.1. Classification (GTDB taxonomy): domain Bacteria; phylum Bacteroidota; class Bacteroidia; order Cytophagales; family Flexibacteraceae; genus JBARYS01. Next base: position 5,293 of record JBARYS010000360.1, read on the forward strand.
CATCACCGACCGCAAACGCGCCGAGGCCGCCCTGAAGGAGAGCGAGGGGCGCTTCCGCACGCTGGCCGACAACGCGCCGGTGCTGATGAAGATGACCAACGCCAACAACTACTTCAACTTCTTCAACAAGCAGTGGCTGGGCTTCACGGGCTTCTCTACCGAACAGGCGCTCGAAGACGGCTGGGTCGAGAAATTGCACCCCCACGACCTACAGAAATTTTTACGGACGCTCGACGGGGCCTTCAAGGAGCGGGCGGGCTTCGAGGTGAGCTACCGGCTTGAGCACAAGGACGGCACCTACCGCTGGATGCTCGACCGGGGCGTGCCTTACACCGACAATGAGGGGCGCTTTCGGGGGTACATCTCGTGCGCCGTCGACGTGACCGACCGCCGTATTGCCGAAGAAGAGGCC
>JBARYS010000361.1:0-2564 GCA_049648155.1 Catalinimonas sp.
CTTATACCCTGCCTGCATCACTTGATCGCCAAACGTTCTCTGATAGTCCTGATCGGCCATAAATTTCTTCAAACGCTCGCATTTGCCAAGCTCTTCTTTGAGTAAGTGTACCCCTTGCTTACCGTCATTCTTGTTGGCGGCGTGAACGTGTGTCAGGTAGATCCTTCCTTGTGTATCGGTAAGAATATGACGTTTGCGCCCATTGACTTTTTCAAAGGAGTCTAACCCTCTCTTCCTTTATTCTCGGGGCCAACTTGACGCTTTGCGAATCGACCAAGGCTAGACTCAGAGACTCTTCACGTCCATTTTTCGCTCGTTCTCGCCGAATCAGAGCCAGATCCAAGCGCTAAATCGTACCTTCCTACCTACACTTTTTAAAATAGTAATATACCGCACTCCATGCTGGAAACATACCTTCCGGTAAATTGCGCCGTTGCACGCCCGTACGGACCACACGTAGGATAGCGTCGGTTACGTCACGTAAGCTCAGCGTGCGCTTTCTTTGGTAGTCAAGAAGGTGTTTGATATGTTCCCATTGGCTGTCAGTGAGGCGGGTCCATTTCGTCTGCATATTATAGCTGTTTTGGTTACTCTATTAATGTACAATGACAGCCTATCTTTCTCAAGTGCTCAGGCTGCATCGAATCGAACCAAGGCCAAAATATTGTTGAGGGTGGTAAGGCTTATGCAAAATTTAATTTCCTAACGCGCTCTAAAGTTACCGGTGCTCAACCTCAGTCCCGTCAACATCCTGCCGGGGGACAACGGCGTAGGCAAGAGCAACTTCATCTCGCCCTTCGCGCCGGTGCGCAACGTCCACTAAACTTTGTTCGACAAATAACCAACCCACATGAGAACCATAACCATTCTCTCAACCCTGATGGCGCTCGCCGTCACGTCCTTCTCAGTGCGCGCGCAGCCCGCCGCCCCCAGCTACGCCGAAGAAACCGGCGCGGGTTGGGAGTACGCCCGGCTCATCACCCTTGAGTCCGTGGTGCCGGGCGGTGCCGGGCGCTCGCGCATGTTTGCCATTACGCCCGACGGCGAACGCCTCGAAGACGATCTGAAGAACTACTACAGCCTTGCCGGCATCAACTTCTCCAATGTGTATGAAAACGAGGAGAAGAAGACCCGTATGATGAACTACTTGGCCAAGGACGGCTGGGAGATCTACTGGATTGAAACCGGTGCGCAAGAAGGCATCTACACCACCAAGTATCTGTTCCGACGAGCGAAGTAGCCGCGCTCGGTATCTCTCGCCCCTAGCGCGCGCTTGTAGTGCGTGCTGATCTTCCTGAGCATCTGCGATGCGATCTCAATACCGATTCGTTCGCGGCGTCGCACTACAAATGTGGCCAGAAGGCACACACGCGCTGCAAGCGCGCGCGTATCTGCGAGTGCTGAGAAGCACCAAAGGCACAAGCCGAGCCGGTCATCCACCCCGGCGGCCGCCGACAAGCTCGCCGCCCGGTCTGCGAAGCATCTTCAGCGAGGACAAGGTGAGCGACGGCGAGTTGATCTTCGAGGTGGTCGGCATCGACACCATGCTGAAGACATGCCTCAGGTTCACTCGGTGGATGTCGAAGCTCGTCAGGGGGGTTCGGCGGTGACACTTGATGCGGCACGGCACTTCGCCGGTGAAGTCACTCTTCTCCATACGTGGCTACAACCGCGCCCAGGTGTCACGTTTGAAACGTCGTAACCCACCCGCCTTGAAAAGGCTCTACCTACTGCCTTTTTTCCTGTTCGCGTTCGCCTGCCGGACGCAACCGAAGGGCGACGATCCGTACCGCTCCGACCACCTGCGGATCGAGCGCATCGGGACGGGAGTTTGCCTGCACATGTCTTACCTGGACGTTCCCGGCTGGGGGAAGTTTCCCTGCAACGGCGTGGTCTACGCAGACGGTGGCGAGGCCATCGTGCTCGACACGCCCGTCGATAATTCGGGCGCTACGCTTACGCCAGCACCGCCCCTATGCCCAGCAGCCCCACGAACAGTAGCGTGGTCAGGGCCAGTTGCTTCAGCAGCGGGTCGAGTTCGGGCGGGGCGCGGCGGCTCCAGACCATCAGCCCGTGGCGCAGCAGCAGGGGGAACGAGAGCACGACCAGCCACCGCCCCGCCCCGCCCCGCGTGAGCAGCACGAACGCCACGGCGCACGTCATCGCCCCGAGCAGCAGCGCCCAGTGGTAGATGCGCCCGCCGCGCGGACCGAGCCGCACCGGGATAGAGTGCTTGCCCGCCCGGCGGTCGGCCCGCAGGTCGCGCAGGTTGTTGACGTTGAGCACACCGACGGCCAGCAGCCCGCAGGCGGTGGCGGGCAGGGCGTCGAGCGGACGCAGCGCACCCGCGTGGAGGTAGTAGGTGCCCAGCACGCCCACCCAGCCGAAGAAGATCAGCACGAACAGGTCGCCGAAGCCCGCGTAGCCGTAGGGGCGCGGTCCCGAAGTGTAGGTGACGGCCGCCACAATCGACGCGAGCCCCAGCCCGAGGAACCCCCAGAAGACGCCCGGCCGCTCCCACGGCACGCCGACGGCCAGCAGCCCCACGCCCGCCGCGAGCGAGA
>JBARYS010000362.1:0-1831 GCA_049648155.1 Catalinimonas sp.
GACTACTACCTCGACGACGTGATCGACGAGGACAAGCAGGACGAGGCCTACGAATACTTCATGACCGCCGCCACCGACAACGTAGACGAGGCCCTCCGCGCCCTTGGCCCGGACGACTATACCGAAGAGGAGATCCGTCTGATGCGCGTCAAGTTCATGTCGGAAGTAGCGCACTAGCGCACCTTCACGAAGTGGATGGCGGGGGCCGCCCTGCGGGTCACGCAGACGTGGATTTCAGGCGGAAGAGACGGCCTGCATGAGTTGCGGGGGCTTCTCCCTCAGGCATCTTGGGGAGGTGTACTGGGTCGTGTCGACATGTAACCTGCTGATGCTTTCGGCGCTTTTTGCCCGTATGCTGCGCCGATTTCGTTGGCCGATGCGCGGCCTAGGCGGCCCCGCAATCGCCTGCCTCAAGCGACTTGACTACGCGCAAAAAGACGCGCGAAAGCATGAAATTATTTTGTATCTCAACACAACCTAGTGTTTAAGAGCTTGTCTAAATCTTGATGTCGCTTCGGACGTTGCAAGACACGGAGGTTCACCCAAGGGTAATACCTTTACGCCCCACAGCCTTACTGCCATGCAACCAGAAAACCCCGCCCCCGCCGGCCACCGCGCCGGCTTCGTGAGCATCATCGGCAAGCCCAACGTGGGTAAGTCGACGCTGATGAACGCCCTGGTGGGCGAGCGGCTGTCGATCATCACCTCGAAGGCGCAGACCACCCGCCACCGCATCTTCGGCATCATCAACGGGGCCGACTTCCAGATCGTCTACTCCGACACGCCGGGCATCATCGCGCCCAAGTACGAGCTGCACCGCTCGATGATGCGCTTCGTCAACACCTCGCTTGACGACGCCGACGTGGTGCTGTTCGTGACCGACATCTACGAGCAATTGGACGAGGAGCACGTGCTGCGGAAGCTCGAACGGGTAGAAGCGCCGGTGCTGGTGTTGGTCAACAAGATCGATCAGGCTAAGCAGGACGACATCCAGACTAAGATCGCGGCGTGGGCCGAGCGGCTGCCGGGGCGCGACGTGGTGGCCCTCTCGGCGCTGCACGGCTTCAACTTGGACCGCGTGCTCGACTTTATCCTAGAGCACCTGCCCGAGCACCCGCCTTACTTCCCGAAGGACCAACTGACCGACAAGTCGGAGCGCTTCTTCGCCTCGGAGATCATCCGCGAGAAGATTCTACAGAACTACAAAAAAGAAGTACCCTACAGCACCGAGGTGGTCATCAGCGAGTTTCGGGAGGCGGAAGACATCATCCGGATGCGGGCAGAGATTCTGGTGGAGCGCGATTCGCAGAAGGGCATCCTGATCGGCAAAAAGGGCGAAGCGCTGAAGCGCGTCGGTACGCAGGCGCGGCACGACATGGAGGCGTTCTTCGGCAAGGCGGTCTTCCTGGAACAGTTTGTCAAGGTCTCGCCCGACTGGCGGCGCGACCGCCGCCGCCTGGACCAGTTTGGGTATTAGTGATTAGCGGTTGGGGCTGACGCGTTGGGGCTGCTTCCCCTCTCCGCTCGCGCTGCTTGCTTCGTCGTTGCCGCCCACGATGGTTGAACGACCGCCGTACGGCTTCGTAGCTTTGTGGGCTGTCTCGGTGGCATTCCGCCACCGCTCCGCCTGGAATGAACTGCCTCAAGACGTGGTATCCTGCCGCCGTAGGCCCAGACGCGTCAGCCCCAAAACCCAATCGCCAACGGCTAGCCGCCAACCGCCAAAACCCAACCGCCATCATGTCTAACATCGTTGCTATCGTCGGACGGCCCAACGTGGGTAAGTCCACCCTTTTCAACCGGCTGGTCGGCGAGCGGCAGGCCATTATGG
>JBARYS010000363.1:0-5822 GCA_049648155.1 Catalinimonas sp.
ACTTCCGGTAGGGGCATCTCAATCCTCGTTTTCGGCCGCTCGTCCTTTTGAGTACCTTTCCCTCAAACTGAGGGAGACACCTTTACACGATGCTCACGCTGCGAAACATCAACAAGTCCTACCGTACGGGACGCCAGACGCTGCACGTGCTGAAGGGCCTTGACCTGGAGATCGGCAGCGGCGAGCTGGTGTCGATCATGGGGTCGTCGGGGTCGGGCAAGTCGACGATGCTCAACATCCTGGGCATTCTCGACACCTACGACGAGGGCGAGTACCGGCTGGCCGACACGCTGATCAAGAACCTGAGTGAGCGCAAGGCCGCGCAGTACCGCAACCGCTTCCTGGGCTTCGTCTTTCAGTCGTTCAACCTGCTCTCTTTTAAGAATGCCACCGAGAACGTCGCCCTGCCGCTCTATTACCAGAAGGTGAGCCGCCGCAAGCGCAACGCCCTGGCCGAAGAGTATCTCGCACAGGTGGGGCTGGGCGAGTGGTCGGACCACATGCCGAACGAACTCTCGGGCGGCCAGAAGCAGCGCGTGGCCATCGCCCGGGCGCTGATCCACGACCCGATGGTGATCTTGGCCGACGAACCCACCGGGGCGCTCGACACGCAGACCTCCTACGAGGTGATGGAGATCTTCAGGCGGGTGAATGCCGCCGGCAAGACCATCATCATCGTGACGCACGAGGAAGACATCGCCGCCCAGACGCACCGCGTGGTCCGCCTGAAGGACGGCCGGATCGTGAGCGACGAGCGCAACGTCCCGCAGGTGCAGCCTTCGGTGTGAGGGGGATTTGAGGGGAGATTTGTTTCGGGTAGCTGGAGGAGGCCCTTCGCTGGTCCTTCACATCCGTTCAGGATAAAGCTCGGGGTAACAGGGGCGAATGATCGACAAATCAGGCAACCAAAAGGCCAGGCAATCAAGAGACCAAGCAACCAGAAGATCAAACATGTTCGACCTCGATAAGTGGCAGGAGATTTTTTATACCATCCGGCGCAACAAGCTCCGGACGAGCCTGACCATGTTCAGTGTCTTTTGGGGCATCTTCATGCTGCTGCTGCTGCTGGGGGCGGGTTCGGGGCTGCTCAATGGGGTGAAGCACGAGTTTCGCGACGACGCCGTCAACGCCATCTTCATCCGGCCGGGGCGCACTTCCATTCCCGCCAACGGCATGGGGGTGAACCGGAGCATCCGCTTTACGAACGAAGATTACGAGGCGGCCGCCCGCACGGCGGGCGTCGAGCACCTGACGGCCCGCTTCTACATGGCGGGGTCGCCCACAGTGCGCTACGGCGAGAAGTACTCCACCTACACGGTGCGGGCCGTGCACCCCGACCACCGCTTTTTGGAGAAGACGGAGATCGCGCACGGGCGCTTTCTGAACGACCTGGACCTGCGGGAGCGCCGTAAGGTGGCGATCATCGGCACGAAGGTGGTTGAGGCGCTCTACGACGGGGCCGACCCGCTCGGCACCGAGCTGAACATCAACGGCATCGTCTACCGCGTGGTGGGCATTTTCGTCGACGCCGGCGACGAGGGCGAGGGCGAAGTGATCTACATCCCCATCACGACCGCGCAGATGGCTTACAACGGCGGCAATCGTATCGACCAGCTCCTGCTGACCGTCGGCGACGCCTCGGTCGAGGAGAGTCAGATCGTCGAGGCCGACATCAAGCAGATGCTGATCGACCACCACCGGTTCTCGCCCGACGACCGCAGCGCGGTGCGCATCTTCAACAGTCTGGAAGAATTTCAGCGCTTCATGAACCTGTTCGCGGGCATCAACGCCTTTATCTGGGCGGTGGGCATCGGCACCATCGTGGCGGGCATCGTGGGTGTGAGCAACATCATGCTCATCATCGTCAAAGAGCGCACCAAGGAGATCGGCGTCCGTAAGGCGATGGGGGCCACGCCGGGCTCCATCGTCAGCCTGATCGTGCAGGAGTCGGTCTTCATCACGCTGCTGGCGGGCTACCTCGGTCTGCTGGCGGGCGTGGGCTTGATCGAGGGCATCAACTGGGCCGTGACGCAGGCGGGCGGCGGCGTGCCTTACTTCCGCAATCCGCAGATCGATTTGGGCACGGCGGGCATCGCCACGGGCCTGCTGGTGGTGAGCGGCGCGCTGGCGGGCTTCTTCCCCGCGCGGCGGGCGGCGGCCGTCCCCCCGGTAGAGGCGCTGCGGGCTGACTGACTGGTTATTGGTTTGTTGGGTTGCCGGACTACCCGGCGCGTGAGGAAATACCCTTATGAGAGATCAGGTTTCGTTGGCGGAGGAGGCACAAGGGCCTACTAAGCAGTTGGCGCTTAACCTTTGCAAGGTGGTGGGCCGGCTGCCGCGAACTCACTCCGCTGATGTCGTTGCCCGGCAGCTAATCAGGTCGGCGTCTTCGACGGCGGCGAACTACCGCGCGGTAAACCGTGGGCGCTCCGAGGCTGAATTTTACGCCGCGCTCTGCATCTGTGTCGAGGAGGCCGACGAGACTTGTTTCCGGCTGGAGGTGCTACGCGACGCTGACTTAGTTGCACCCGAGAACGTCGCCCCGTTGCTTTCGGAAGCCGAACCGATTCGTAACCTCCTGTCGAAGTCGCGTGCGACCCTCAAACGCAATCAGAAGAGGGAGTAGACGAGAAACCGAGTGACCAGACGGCGATGCGTTAGTAAAAATGTGTGGGTGGTTGAGGGATGAGACAAGCGCCGGAAATCAAGTAAACCCAGCAATCCAATAACCCAGCAACCAATTATGTTCGACGTCGATAAGTGGCAGGAGATATGGGCGACGGTGCGGAAGAACGCACTGCGGACGGTGCTGACGATGTTCGGTGTGTTCTGGGGGATTTTTATGCTCCTGCTGCTACTAGGGTCGGGCAAGGGGCTGGAGAACGGTGTGCTGGACGGCTTCAGCAGCATGGCGACGAATACGTTCTTTATGTGGTCGCAGCGCACCACGATGCCCTACGCCGGGCTGCGGCCGGGGCGGCCGTTCGAGTTCACCGTGCAAGATGCCGAGGCCATCCGGCAGCAGGTGCCCGAAGCGGCCGTGATCTGCCCCCGCAACCGGGTGGGCGGGGGCTACCGGGCGGGGGCGAGCATCACGCGGGGGCTGAAGACGGGCAGCTTCACGGTGACCGGCGACGTGCCCGACTTCCAGAAGGTAAAGGCGTTCGACATGCCGGCGGGGCGCTTCCTCAACCCCATCGACATGAAGGAGCGCCGCAAGGTGGCCGTGATCGGCCGGATGGCTTACGAGGAGCTGTACGACGAGGGCGAGGAGGCCCTGGGCACCTACGTCAAGATCAACGGCGTCTACTTCATGGTGGTGGGCGTGTTCGACATGAACGTGAGCGGCGGCGAGGCCGACCGTGAGTTGCGGTCGGTCTACCTGCCGCTGACCACCGTGCAGCAGACGTACAATTACGGCGACAAGATCGGCTGGTTCTCGATCGTATCCGACCCCGGCGTGCCCGCCTCGGTGGTGGAGCGGCGCGTGGAGACGCTGCTGGCCGCCCGCCACAAGGTGCACCCCGACGATGACGCCGCCATCGGCTCCAACAACCTGGAGCGGGAGTTCAACCAGTTGCAGACGCTCTTCACGGGCATCAAGGTGTTCGTCGTGATCGTGGGGCTGGGCACGCTGCTGGCGGGCATCATCGGCGTGAGCAACATCATGCTGATCGTGGTGCGCGAGCGCACGCGCGAGATCGGCATCCGCAAGGCCATCGGGGCCACGCCCGGCTCTATTGTCGGGCTCATCATCCAGGAGGCCATCGTCATCACGGCCGTGGCGGGCTACGTGGGCCTGCTGGGCGGCATCGGTCTGCTCGAACTCATCAGCCAACTGCTCGAAAGCTCCGGTGGCGTCGACATGTTCGCCCGCCCCGGCGTGGACCTCAAGTTCGCCGTCCTCTCGTTCGTGATCATCGTGGTGGGCGGGGCGCTGGCGGGGCTGCTGCCGGCGGTCAAGGCGGCGGCCATTCAGCCGATCGAGGCCATTCGTGATGAGTAATCTCCCCGCCGCGCGCACATCCTCTTCTCCCAAACCACTAGTTTAGCTTAGTTCAGTAAACATGAAACGCATCTTCATCATCCTCTTTCTACTGCTTTTGGTCGGCGGGTTGATCGGCACCGGCTACTTCCTCTACCAGAAGCAGGCCGAGCCACCCGTGGCCTACCAGACCGACTCGCTCTTTACCGCCGACATCGTGAAGAAGACCGTGGCGACCGGCTCCATCGTGCCGCGCCGCGAGATCGACCTCAAGTCGCAGGTGCCGGGCGTGATCGAGAAGCTCTACGTCGAGGCCGGCGCCCAGGTCAAGACCGGCGACCTGATCGCCAAGATCCGGATCATCCCCGACGTGGTGCAGGTCGAGAACGCCGAAAATCGCCTGCAAACGGCCCGTATCAACCTTGAAAACGCTGGCCGCGAGAGGGAGCGCAACCAGACGCTGTTCGACCAAGGCGTGATTGCCGAGCAGGACTTCCGCACCTTTCAGCTCGACTACAACCTCCGCAAGCAGGAGCTCGACGCGGCCGTGAACAACCTGGCGCTGATCCGCGAGGGGTCGTCGAAGAGCTCGCGCAACGTCTCGAACCAGGTGCGCTCCACCGTGACGGGCATGGTGCTCGACGTGCCGGTTGAGGAGGGCAGCTTCGTGATCGAGAGTAACTCTTTCAACGAGGGGACGACCATCGCCACGGTGGCCGACATGAACGAGATGATCTTCGAGGGGCAGGTCGACGAGTCGGAGGTGGGCAAGCTGCGCGAAGGGATGGACCTGGTGCTGAAGGTCGGCGCGCTGGAGACCGAGCAGTTCAACGCGGTGTTGGAGTACATCGCCCCAAAGGGCGTGGAAGAGGAGGGGGCCATCCAGTTCGAAATCCGCGCGGCCGTCGAGCTGTCGGAAGACATGTTCCTGCGGGCGGGCTACAGCGCCAACGCTGACATTGTGCTCGACAAGCGGGAGCGCGTGCTGGCCATCAAAGAGAGCAACCTGATCTTTGAAGACGGCGAGCCCTGTGTGGAGGTGCAGACCGCCCCGCAACAGTTCGAGCGCCGCCCCGTGCGGCTGGGCCTCTCCGACGGCATCAATATCGAAGTGGTTTCCGGCGTCGACTCGACGTTACGCGTGAAGAAGATCTAACGAGCGAGCGCTCTGCCATACGGTTGGCGGAACAGAGTTGATGCGAGTTCTTCGTCTACGTAACCGTCCTCCCGGTGTCATGATCCCACTTGCCAAAATGGGATATAACGCCTCTCTGCCGGCGAATCGTTTTTTTACCACGGAGGCACAGAGCTCACAGAGACCTCCGTGTTACTCTGTGCACTCCGTGTCGCCGTGGTGAAGAACGAGGTTTGCTCATACCCCAGCGTAAACCGTCGGAGAGGGAGTTTTTATCGCTTGCAGAATTTACGACACAGGAATAGTAAGCCCTGGTTTCGACACAACAATCGCTTTGCCGTCCGGCGGGGCGATTTTTTTGGTTCGACGCGGCAGACATTCTCATTCTTTTCATCTAAATCTGGGCGATACCCCCGATACGCAAACAATCGCACGAGGTAAGATTTGTGGCATTTTAAAACGAATTATTTGCACGAGCGTGCAATGGATAGTATATTTGTTGTTATATGAACTGGGTATTCATGCTCCTGTCACTGATGCATTCTGTTTTTTCGCTTATTCGCCACCGGCGAAGTCTGGCTTACGCAGGTATGATAAGTCTGTTTTGCGTCGGAATGGTCACTGCTCAAATGCCTGCCGAGAACCGCCTTGGCATTGATGTGTTGAAGGTGCCATCGTCTTTGGCGGGGCCCGGCACACGGC
>JBARYS010000364.1:0-1889 GCA_049648155.1 Catalinimonas sp.
CACGCCCTCCTGCTCGGAGTACAGCATCGAGGCCATCCGCACGTGGGGCTTTATGCGCGGATACGCTGCCGGCTTCGACCGCCTGACGCGCTGCCACGGCTTTTCGAGCAAGCACTACGAACGCGACATGCAGACGGGGCTGGCCCTCGACCCGGTGCAGTGAGGCGACTCTTTCTCTTCCTGATCACCTGCGCGCTGGGCGTCGGTTCGCCGGCGGCGCAAGACTTGTTCGACCTGCCGCACACGCTGCGCTACGCCGACTACCTGCAACGCGACGGGCGCTGGGGCTCGGCGCAGGTGGAGTACCGCCGGGCACTCCGATTCGCCCCGGGCGACACGACGCTGGTGCTGCGGCTGATGCGCAGCTACCGGCTGGACGCGCAGCCCGGTACGGCACTGCTGGCCGCCCGCGAGTACTTTCCGGATTCGTCCCGCACCCCTCGCGTCGTCACCGGCGAGTATCTCCAAGCGCTGCTGGACCTGCGGTTCTACGACGCCGCTTACCGCACCGCCGGCACGCTGCCGGGCGCGCGGCGCGACGACTGGCGCGTGGGTGTGCTGCTGATGCAACACCGCTGGAACGACGCCCGGGCGTACCTGAAAGCGGGCGCGCCGCTCAACCGAACCGCCTGGGAGCCGCTGGTGACGCGTGGCGAGCAGCTCCGTTACAAAAAGCCCTGGCTGGCAACGGCCCTCTCGGTGGTGGTGCCCGGCAGCGGGCGGGCGTACGCCGGGCGCTGGGTCGACGGGGGGCTGGGGCTGCTGAACGTGGGTATCTTCACCTGGCAAGCCTACCGGGGCTTCAACCGGCGGGGCGCGGGCAGCTTCTACGGCTGGTTCAACGCCTTCTTCGGAGCCAGCTTCTACATCGGAAACCTGTACGGCTCGCACCGGGCCGCCGTGATCTACAATGACAAGCAGAATGAAGCGATTACGCGCGACGTGGAGCGTCTGCTGCGCTCTGCTCCTTAGCGGCGCGGCCCTGGCGCAAGACGCCGACCTCACCCGCCGCCGTGCCGACAGCCTCTTCCGGACGGGGCGCTACGAGGCAGCCATTTCCCTCTACGACCGGCTGCTATTTTTCGACGCCGCCGGCCCCGGCGTGGAGGCCAACCTGCGGCTGGCGGTGAGCTACTTCGAGACCGGCGACTTCAACCGCGCCGCCCGCCACTACGACGCCGCATATTTTGCCGCCGACACCGACAGCCTGCGCGAGGAGGTGCTGCTGCGCAAGGGCCTGAGCTACCTGCTGGCGCAGCGCCCCCAGGAGGCCCTGATCGAACTACTCAGCCTGCCCGCCGGCACCGACCCCCACCGCCGGCAGGTCTACCTAGGGCTGACCTACTTCTTGCTCCGCGACTACGAACCGGCCGAAGCTGCCCTGCTCAGCGTGGTGCCGCCCGAGCGGCACGCGGGCGTACGCGAGGTGTTCCGCCGGGCCCGCCGGGCCGAGCGACGCTTCCGGCCGGGGCGGGCGCAGTGGATGTCGGCTTTCGCGCCGGGGCTGGGGCAGCTCTACGTCGGTGACGTGCGCAGCGGCATCAACTCGGCGGCCATCAACGGGGCATTCGCTTACCTGTTCGTCAGCACCACGCTCAACTACGGCATCGGCAGTGCCTTCCTGACGGTGTTGCCTTGGTTTCAGCGCTACTACTTCGGCGGCATCAAAAAAGTGGGCGTGCTCGCGACACAGCGGGGCGACAACCGCCGCCGCGCGCTCTACCTCGAGCTCGTCGACGCGCTGGAAGGCGATGCCCCCCCGGAGGAGTGATCGGGACGCTACCGCACGCCCTGCTCCGGGTGGCGACCCCGGATGTTCCGGTAGAAGTCTTTGATGCGGGCCACGTCGGCGTCGTAGTCGCCGGTAGGGTGGATCACGGGGCCGATCC
>JBARYS010000365.1:0-3272 GCA_049648155.1 Catalinimonas sp.
GTCCAAGAAAGAGTCGTCGTCGAGCCCACCCGCGAAGAAGTCGGCGTTCGGCACGCCGCCCAGGTTTTCGTAGACCGTCTGCGTGATGTCGAACTGCTTCTCCTTGCGCCGCACCTTTGCTCCGAACTTAAATAGCCCCTCGTTCGCACCCACGCGGTAGGGCAGGCCCACGTTCACCTTCGCCGTCAGGTTGCGGTCCTGGGCCAGTGTGTTGCCCACTTCCAGCGCGTCGAAGCCGTAGTTGCTGTTGTCGAGGTAGCCGGGCGCGTTCAGCACCGGGAAGTCGGGGTTAAAGTCGACGGTGTGGTCCAACCCCGCCAGGAAGCCCAGCTCGTAGTCATAGGGCGTGTCCTGCTCGGCGTACGAGTACTGCACCTCGTAGTCCAGTTGCAGGTGGGGGAAGCTGTGGCGGCCGCCCAGGTTGAGGGCCAGCACCGACTGCTCCTCGAAGCGGTCCTTGGTGTTGCGCTCCACCTCGCCGTCGTCGGGTACGAACACGTAGCGCCGCCGCCACTCGCGGTCCGTGAAGCGGCTGTAGAGCGTGCGGAAGTAGAGCTCGCCGTGGTCGCCGAGGCGGTAGTCGAGCGTGCTGCTCAGCCCCAGGCGCGTGCGCGTCAGCTCGTAGTCGCGCAGCTCCAGTTCGTTGTCGAACGGCTCTCGCTCCCAGTTGTCCGAGCCGAGGTCGTTGTGGTAGTAGCTCGTGTTGAGCATCAGCCCGAAGCGCTCGCCGGGGCCGAAGCGCTGGCCGTACTGTAGGGAGCCTTGCAGGTTAGGCCGCTGCATCAGGTTGTTGTAGCCACCCACCAGCGAGGCCGTCACGCGGGGTTGGGCGCTCTGCGCCGTGCGCGTGATCAGGTTTACCGCCCCGCCGATGGCGTCGCCGTCCATGTCGGGTGTAAGGGCCTTGGTCACCTCCAGGGCGGCCAATTGGTCGGCGGGGATGGCGTCGAGAGCCACGAAGCGCACGTCGGCCTCCGGCGAGGGGATCTGCTCGCCGTTCACGCTGATGTTGGTGAACTGCGGCGCCAGGCCGCGCACCAGCACGTAGCGCCCCTCGCCCTGGTCGCGTTCGATGTTCACGCCCGGCACCCGTTGCAGTGCCTCGGCGGCGTTCGGGTCCGGAAAGCGGCCGATCTGGTCGGCGGCCACCACGTTCTTGATGTTGTCGGCGGTCTTCTGCTGGTTGAGCGCCCGCGCCTGCCCCTGTAGGCGGCCGGTGATCTGCACGCCGCTCAGCTCGACGGTGGCTGAGTTGAGGCGTACGTCCTGCGTGACGGTGGCCCCCCCGGCCGCTTCTACCGTCAGGACCGTGTCGCGGTAGCCGAGGTAGCTCACGCGCAGGGTGACGGTGCCGGCGGGCACGGGCAGTTCGTAGCCGCCTTGTAGGTCGGCGGCGGTGCCGTAGTTAGTGTTTTCGAGGCGTATGTTCGCGCCGGTCAGCGCCTCGCCGTTGATGCCGTCGGTGACGCGTCCGCGGACGAGCGCCCGCTCGGATTGCGCCTGGGCCAAGCCCGCCGACAGCAGTCCGCAGAGAAAGAGAATAAGTCGTTGCATGGGAGAGGGTTTGGTCGTAGTCCGGGGCAAGGGTAGGCCCTTCGCGCCCACCTCCCAAGCGGGGCGCGTCACGAAACGACAACGACCACCCCGACACGCGGACGGTCCCCGTCACGAACCGTGAACATTGCGACGTAAACAACTGTAGGTCAGTAGCTTACGCCGTGTTATCCCAGCGTTATCATTCTGTTATGGTTGCCGTTTCGGCGGGAGCGGCGGTGACGCCGAGCCGCTGCAAGAAGGGCCCGAGCGGCTCGCCGGCGGGCAGGTCGAGCTTCTTGCGCAAGCGGTAGCGGGCCGTCCGGAGGCTGTCGGTTGAAATGCCGAGCAGCGTAGCGATGTCTCTGGCGTCGAGTTGCAGGCGGAGTAGGGCGCAGAGGCGCTGCTCGGCGGGCGTCAGGTCGGGAAACCGGCGGCGTAGGGCGTCGAGAAATACGGGGTGTACGCGCTCGAAGATGCGGCGGAAGTCCTCCCACTCTTGGTCTTCTTGCAAATATTGGTCGATGCGCCGCGCCAGCCTCCGCATCTCCTGGCTCGGGCGGCCCCGGTTCGTGGCGAGCAGTTCGGTCCTCACCCCTTCGAGCGACTGGTTGCGCTGGATGCGGTGCAGCGTGTGGGCCGTGAGCGACTGCTGTTGGGCGTCCAGTTCGTGACGTAGCTGCTTCTCGCGCAGGGTGCGGTTTTGCAGTTCGGTGCGCAGCAACTCTTGTTCGGTCTCATGAAGGCGGCGGTCTTGCTCGCGCAGGGTGCGGTTCTGCCTGATTTTCAGGCGCTGCCGGTTGAAGATCAGGAAGCCCGACAGCAACAAGAGCAGCGCCCCGCCGCCGAATAGGTACTCTGTAGAGGCGGCCGATCTCACGGTCCAGCTCCAGCCGTTCGATGGCGCGGTCCTTCTGCTCGCTCTCGAACAGGGCCTGGAAGCGAGCCATTTGCCCGGCGCTCTCTTCGGAGTAAAGGTCCTGGTAGAGTTGGTGAGCGGTTTCGAAGTGGTCTAGCGCCGCCCGCAGGTCGCCCCGCGCCCGGTGCAACTTCCCCAGGTCGCGGTGGGCGCTCTGCTCTTGGTATTTCAGCCCCAGCACCTCGGCCAGCGCGAGCGACCGGCGCGTGTAGGTCAGCGCTTCCTCGTAGCGGCCCGTCTTGCGATACACGTCGCCCAGATTGTTGTAGAGACGTACGGTCTCCGTCTGGTTGTTGACGGCCTGGTGGTTCAGCAGCGAACGGTGAAAGTAGTGGTGCGCCGAGTCGTAACGCGCCAAGTCTTCCCAGATGCTGCCCAAGTTTTCGGCGATTACCGCCACGCCGCCCCGGTTCGCCCGTTGCTCGTAGAGGGCCAACGCCTCACGTTGCAGGGCCAGTGCCGTGTCGTATTCACCCGCCTTCTCCCGCAGGTGGCCGAGCGCGCCGAGCGTGGCCGCTCGCCCCGCCGGGTCGGCCAACTGTTCGTAGAGCCGCCGCGCCTCCTGATACTGGGTGGCCGCCGCCGCCGGCTGTTGGGTGTGGGCGTAGAGTTCACCTAGATCGGTGTAGGTCGCCGCCAACCCCCGGGTGTGTTCGAGCGCCTGGTAGCCCTCCACTGCCTGCAAGTACGATTCGGCGGCCCGTGCGTAGGCCCCTTGTTCGAAGAAAAAGCGCCCCACCATCCGGTGGCTCTCGGCCGTGCCCGCCGCGTCGGGCAGCGCTTGGGCCAATTGCAGTGCCCGCCGGGCGTAGCGGTAGGC
>JBARYS010000366.1:0-6264 GCA_049648155.1 Catalinimonas sp.
AAGTTGTAGGCCACCGAGGGGATGACGGGGAAGAGCGAGACCTGCTTGGCTCGGAAGCCGGTGATGTTGCCGGTGCGGTTCACGTCGTCCTCGCGGATGTCCTCGAAGAAGACGAAGAACGGGTTGCGCCGATTGTAGAGGTTGTAGACGCTGAAGGTCAGGTCCGACTCGCCCCATTTGGGGTTGAACTTCCAGACCAGCCCCAGGTCGAGGCGGTGGTAGGCCGCCTGCCGGAAGCCGTTGCGCTCCTGGTAGTCGGGGATCACCGACACGCCCGGGGGGACCGCCGTGGTGCCGCCCTGGTCTTGGAAGAGAAAGCGCCCCACGGGCAGCGTGATGGCGTTGCCGGTGCCGTAGACCCACGCGCCCGTCAGCGTGAGGCGGTCCGAGAGGCGGTGCATCGCCACCACCGAGACGTCGTGCCGCCGGTCGTAGCGGGGAAAGAACGTGCGCCCTTCGTTGATGTCGTCGAACTGCCGGAACGTCCAAGAAAGTGTGTAGCCGACCCAGCCGGTGGTGCGGCCCTGCTTCTTTTCGAGGTAGATCTCGTTGCCGTAGCTCCAGCCGCGGCCGAAGACGAACTCGGCGTCCAGGTTGTCGTTCACCAGCAGGTTCGCGCCGTCGCGGAAGTCGATCTGGTCGTCCAGCCACTTGTAGTAAGCCTCGTTCGAGAGCAGGAAGCGGTCGCCGAACAGCAGCAGGCTCACGCCGGCGGCCACCTGGTCGGAGGTCTGGGGCGGCACCATCGGCGTGGAGGGATACCAGACGTCGGTCGGCAGCGACGCCCCCGAGTTGGTCACCAGATGCACGTACTGCCGCATCCGGGCGTAGTTAGCCTTGAACGACACCGCCTCGCTGTGCAGGTACCGGGCCGCCAGGCGCGGCTCCAGGCCGTGGTAGAACGCGTCGCCGTTCGCGAAGCCCGCCCAGCGCAAGCCGCCCTCCACCTGCCACCGCTGCGAGACGTCCCACTGGTCGCTCACGTAGGCGTCGACCTCGGTGGCGTAGAGGTTGCGCCCCGCCTGAAAGGAGAACTCCCCGGCGTCGTCGCCCGCGTCGGCGCGGCCCACGTCGAACGTGTGGTAGGTCAGCGCCGAGCCGAATTTGATGTTGTGGTGCTCGTTGGGCGCGTAGTGGAAATCGGTACGGAACTTCTGGTCCGTGACCCGCGAGCCGAGCTGAAAGTCGAACACGTCGAACCGGTTGCGGATGCGGTACTGGTAGTCCGTGTAGAGGTAGCGGTTCTCGACGTAGAGGCGTGGGTTGAACTGGTGCCGCCAGTTGAGCACCGCCGCCGTATTGCCCCAGTCGAAGTTGATTTTGAACAGGTTCTGCTGGAAGCCGAACACGTCGCGGCCGAAGTAGCCCGAAAACGAGAACTGGTCGCGCGCCGAGAGGCGGAAGTCGAGCCGCCCGTTCAGATCGTAGAAGTAGTAGTCGGGAATGGGGTTGTAGTCGCGTCGGCCTTCGTTGGCGCGGTTGATCTGCCGCGTGAAGATGTCGAAGTAGGTGCGCCGCCCCGACAGCAGGAACGACGCCGGGGCCGCGTTGACCGAGTCGCGCTTGCCCAGCGGCCCCTCCAGCGTCAGGCGCGACGAGATCAGCCCTACGCCGCCCGTACCCCGGAACCGCTCCCGGTCGCCGGGCCGCGTGCTGACGTCCACCACCGACGAGAGCCGCCCGCCGTACTCGGCCGGAAAGCCGCCCTTGTAAAGCTCGATGCGGTCGACGGCGTCGGCGTTGAAGACGCTGAAGAAGCCGAACAGGTGGTTGGCGTTGTAGAGCTGCGCGCCGTCGAGCAGCATCAGGTTCTGGTCGGGGCCGCCGCCGCGCACGTAGAGGCCGCTGGTGCCCTCGCCGCCCGACTGAATGCCGGGCTTGAGTTGCAGCGTCTTGATCACGTCGACCTCGCCGAACAGGGCGGGCAGCATCTTGGCGTCGCGCGGTGAGAGGCGCTCCACGCTCATCTGCGACGAGTGGAACTGCTCGCGGAGGCCGTCGGCCGTGACCACCACCTCTTCCAGCACCTCGGCGGCCAGCTCTACCGTGATGTCGACCGGGGCGTCGCCCACCCGCACCGTGCGCGTCTGCTCCACGTAGCCCACGTACGAGAACCGCAGCGCGTGCTCGCCCGCCGGCAGGTCGAGCCTGAAGCGCCCGTCCGGCCCCGTGTTGGTGCCCCGGCCCAGGGCGGGTGCGAACACCGTGGCCCCGAACAGCCCCTCGCCGGTGTCGGCGTCGCGGATGGTGCCCCGCACGTCTTGGGCGTAGAGCGCGTCGGACAAGAGCAACAGGGCCAAACAGACGCCGGCAACAGATCTCCACATGATTGATCGAACGAACAGAGGGGTGAAACCTCCGGAGAGAGGAAAAAAAACGACCGGGTGGATGCCGCTCTCCGGAGTGGTAAAGTCAAAAGCAACGGCCCTGGTTCACGGCCTGCCGAGCGCACGGTCGCGCCGGGCTTCTCAGGAGTAAGAAACGAACGTACCGTCCGGTTTAGTCGAACCGGTCATAAAACCTACCCGTGCGCGCCGGGGCTTCCAGGCGTATTGTTGCCGACGGCGAACGCAGTATGACGGAGAGAAGAATCGGTGCCGAACGGCGGGGGAGGAGGCTGCGTCCGGCGGGGCGATTGCGTCCGGAACAGTAGCGCAACGTATACGACACGTCGATAACCAGCGCCCCCCTGTCAGCCAACTACGCTCACGTACCGCCGGGACACTTTCATCTAATCTTCTTAAACATTATTAGAGCGCTGAGTGTAAGTGGAAAAAGGCAGTTGTCTCATTTTCGGTTTTTTTAACCCTTCTCTTACTTCTTCTATGAAAAATTTTGTTACCCCTTCGCGGTGGCTCATCGGTGCGTGTGCGCTGCTGATGACGTCCCACGCGGCACTGGCGCAGCAGCAGCAGCACCAGCGGCTTGCCCGCCCGGGGCAGACGGCCGCCCGCACCGCCGAGCGCCCGCCCTCCATCAAGGATATCTACCGGGCGTTCGGCGTGAGCTCCGAAAACTCCGTGATCGAACCCGAAGTCGATCTGGACCGCGACACGCTGCTGTTCGAAGACTTCAATGATCTGGAGCAGATGCTGCCCGCCGGGTGGCGGAACGTCGATGAAGATGGACTGACGCCCAATTTTCCGGATTTGGAAAACTGGGCGTTTGGTGAAGCCACTACCTCTTCGTCCGACTCCAACGAGCGGGTCGCGCTTAGCTTGTCCTGGCTGGAGGGCTTCGCGCCGGGCAACCGCAATTGGCTCATCACGCCACAGGTGAGCGTCGCCAACGAGTTCGTCGTGCTTCGGCACCGCTCGATGCCGGCGCAGGTAGGACTTTACCAGGACGGTTACACGATCCTCGTCTCCACCACGGGCAACAACCTTGCGGCTTTTACCGACACGCTCGCGGTGTTCGCGCAGAACATCAACGACGAAGCCGACCAGTTCTCGGAGGGCATCCGGCACACGGCGTCCGAGCCGAACCCAAACCGGGCGGAACAAGGCTTCGACTACGGAGTGTTCGAGACGTACGAGTTCAGCCTGGAGGAGTACGCCGGCCAGGATGTCTACATCGCTTTCCTGCACAACTCCGACGATGATTTCACCATTAACCTCGACGACATTTTGGTGGCCAACGTGATTCCTTCGGCACGTGCGCAGGTGATTCACAACGCGCCCGACGTGGCCGCCGACACGGTGAGCATCTTTTTTAACGACGAACTGCTGCTCGACAGCGTGCCCTTCCGCACGGCTTCGGAGTTTATCGACCTGCCCGCCGGCATTGAGTTTGACCTGAGCGTTCAGCCCGCCGGGGCCACCGATACGGTCGGGGCGCTGTTCCGCAGTACCTACGAGCTCGACACGAACGAGACTTACATCATCGTCGCCAACGGTATCCTGCCGGGTAACTTCGACGACTACGCCGCCGACTCTGCCTTCAACCTGTTCGTCTACCCGCTCGGTCGGGAGATGGCCATGGAGGAAGACGAGTACGACCTGCTGGTGTTCCACGGCGCGCCCGACGCGCCGACCGTCGACGTGACGGCGCTGCTCGACATCAACAACCCTACCGACCTCGGTACCATCATCGACAACATCAGCTACGGCGAATTTGCCGACGAGGGCTACGTGTCGGTGCCCAACGAAAACTTCATCTTCTCGGTGCGCGACTCGTCCGGGGCGACCATCGTGGCGAGCTACATCGCACCGCTGTCCCTCCTGAACACCCTCGTAGGGGGGGGGCTGCTCGGCCAGTCGTACACCGTGCTGGCCTCGGGCTTCCTGAACCCGGCCGACAACAACGACGGCGAGGCGTTTGGGCTCTTCATCACCCTGCCCGGCGGCGGCCCGCTGCTCGAACTGCCCGCCGTCGACCTGACGGCACGTGTGCAGGTGATCCACAACGCGCCCGACGTGGCCGCCGACACGGTGAGCATCTTCCTGAACGACGAGTTGCTGCTCGACAACGTGGCCTTTCGCACGGCCTCACCCTTCGTTGACTTGCCTGCCCTCAGCCAGTTCGACCTGAGCATACAGCCCGCCGGCGCTACGGATACGGTCGGGGCGCTGTTCAACGAAACGTACGAACTGGCCCTCGATGAGACGTACGTGATCGTGGCCAACGGCATCTTGCCCGGCAACGCGAGCGACTACGACGTCGACGCGCCGTTCGGCCTGTTCGTTTACGAAGGGGCGCGTGAAGAGGCGGAAGCTGAAAACAACTACGACCTGCTGGTGTTCCACGGCGCGCCCGATGCGCCGACCGTCGACGTGACGGCACTCACCGACGATCTTCAGAACGTGGGCACGGTGGTAGACGACGTGAGCTACGGGGAGTTTGCCGACGAGGACTACGTCTCGGTACCCGACGACGACTACATCCTCTCGGTGCGTGACGAAACGGGCGCGACCGTGGTGGCCAGCTTCGTGGCACCGCTCGAAACGCTCAACGCGCAGGACAGCATCATCGGTCAAGGCTTTACGGTGCTGGCTTCGGGCTTCCTCAATCCGACGGTGAACAACGACGGCCCGGCCTTTGGTCTGTTTGTGGCCCTGCCCTCGGGCGGTGATCTGCTCGAACTGCCGCCCTACATGCCGATGGCGCGCGTGCAGGTGATCCACAACGCCGCCGACGTGGCCGCCGACACGGTGGACGTCTACCTGAACGACGGTCTCCTGCTCGACAATTTCGCTTTCCGCACGGCCACACCGTTCGTAGACATTCCGGCCGGTATGTCGTTCGACCTGAGCGTGCAGCCCGGCAGCAGCAGCGACACGGTCGGGGCGCTGTTCCGCCGGAGCTACGAACTGGACACGAACGAGACGTACGTGATCGTGGCCAACGGCATCTTGCCCGCCAACTTCGATGATTATGCCGCCGACTCGACGTTCGACCTGTTTGTCTACACCGGCGCGCGTGAAATGTCGACCGAAGAGGACGAGATTCAACTGCTGGCCTTCCACGGGGCCACCGATGCGCCGACGGTCGACATCGCCGTGTCCGGCTCGACTGACCCGCTCTTCGACGACTTGATGTACGGCACGTTCGACGGCTACGTGGGCGTGGGCGCGGCCGGCTACAACCTGGACGTGCGCACCACCGACGGCACGGTGGTGGCCACCTTCCTGGCCGACCTTTCGGACGAGGAGCTGGAGGGTGAGGCGCTTACGGTGCTGGCGTCGGGCTTCCTCGACCCGAGCGCCAACGAGGGCGGCATCGGCGAGCCCTTCGCGCTGGTCGTGGCCGGTGCCGACGGCGGCGAGGTGCTGGTACTGAGCATGGTGGTGTCGGCGCAACCCTTTGCCGACGCCGTGCGCCGCGTGCAGTTGTTCCCCAACCCGGCCGAGCAGCAGCAGATAAACGTCAGCTACACGCTCGCTGAGGCGGGTGAGGTGGCCTTCGCATTACGCGACCTACAGGGCCGCAAGCTGTCGAGTGCGCAGTACAGCCGCCAGGCAGCCGGCGAGCAGTCGGTGCGCTACAATCTGGGCGACGTGTCTCCGGGTGTCTACCTGCTCGAAATGCAGACCGCCGGTACGCGCCGGGCGTTCCGTGTGGTGGTGCGCTAACCACGTACGCAACGTAGCAAAAAGGGCGGCCCCGATGGGTCGCCCTTTTTTTATGGTATCAGCTCCAGGTGTCCGTCGGGATAGACCATGTGTTCTAAGTAGAGGCCTTCGGGGGGCGCAGCGGGCCCGGCGCGGCGGCGGTCGCGGGCGGCCATCACCTCGCCGAAGCCTTCGACGGTCAGCCGCTCCCGCC
>JBARYS010000367.1:0-3906 GCA_049648155.1 Catalinimonas sp.
CCTTCAACGGCAACAAGCTCATCACCACGTCGGGCGGCGGGGCGCTGGTCACCAGCCGGGCCGACTGGGCCGCACGCGCGCTGAAGTGGGCTACGCAGGCGCGCGAGCCCGCCCCCCACTATCTGCACCGGGAGGTGGGCCACAACTACCGCCTCAGCAACGTGAGTGCCGCCGTCGGCTGCGGACAGATGGAGGTGGTCGAAGAGCGCGTCGCGCGCCGGCGAGACATCTGGGCGCACTACCACACGGCGCTGCGGCATTTGCCCCTCACACTCGGTCCCGGAGAGCTTCCGGAGGCACGCGGGAGCCGTTGGCTCACCTGCTTGCTCCTGCACGAGGACGCCCCCGCCACGCCCGCCAACCTGATCGACGCCTTGGCAGCACAAAATGTCGAGGCGCGGCCCCTTTGGTACCCGATGCACCGACAGCCGGTGTTCGCCGCTTACGCTTACGAAGACCGGGGGTGCTGCGACGACCTCTTCCGGCGGGGCGTGTGTTTGCCGTCGGGCACGGCGATGAGCGAGGCGGACCTGGGGCGTATCACAGACGTGCTGCGGCGTCGACTGTCGGGATGATCCGCATCGGCGTCCGCACGTCCTGCAGCGGCCAGTACTCACTGTCGACGGGCAGCGCGGCGATGCTGTCGATCACGTCCATCCCCACCACCACCTCGCCGAACACCGTATAATCGCCGTCGAGGTGCGGCGCGCCGCCCACGGTCGTGTACACCCGGCGCTGTTGGGGCGTCAGCGCGAGGTCGGTCTGCTCCTCGGTGGCCCGCAGCACGCGCGGCGTGTACCGCTCGCCCTGCACGATGTAGAAATCTTTCGAAGAAGAGAGCCGCTCGGTGCTGTCCTGCTCGTAGGCGGCCATGGCCAGCGCGCCCCGCTTGTGCAGGTGGTGCGGGCGGATCTCGGCCGGCAGCTTGTAGCTCCCGATCTTGACGCTGCGCCGCCCGGAGTTGCCGCCCTGGATCATGAAGTTCCGGATGACGCGGTAGAACACGCACTCGTCGTAGTAGCCGCGCTCGACCAGCCGCAGGAAGTTGGCCCGGTGTAGGGGCGTGTCGTCGTACAGGCGAACCACCATCGTGCCTAATCGCGTGTCGATCGCTACGAGCGAGTCCGGGTGCTGCTCGGCGTAGCGCGTCAGGTAAGACACGGCCGTCTCGGCGTTCAGCAGCGTATCTTCCTGAGGAGGTTCGGGGGGCACTTCGGTGACCTCGGCTTGCTCGCCGGGCGGCGGTCCGCCGCACGCGGCCGGCAAGACGATAAGCAGGAGTAGAAAGAGCTTCTTCATCGGACACAAAGAAAAGCACTGTTGCCCACCTAACGCACGGGGCGGATCACGGGCAGCACCCCGGCGCGTACGTGCGCTTTGATGTGCGGGGGGCGGCCCTTCAGCTCACCGTCGATTTGTAGCCAGGCCTCGCCCTGGTTGAAGATTTCGACCTCACGGCAGCGGATTACGCGCGCGTAGGCCGACTCGTCGATCTCCTCGCGGTAGAGGCGGTACAGGATGCCCAGCCCAGCCGCCTTCGGGAACGCTTCCAGCACGCAGACCTCGAACCAGCCGTCGTCCACCTCGCCGTCGGGGTTGATGGTGGTGTTGGTGCCGAACATGTTGGCGTTGGCAACGGTGACCATGAAAGCCCGCCCCCGGTAGCACTGCTCGGGCGTCACGATCTCGAAAGGCGTCGGTTCGTAGTTCACGTAGGTGCGGGCGGTCTGCCACGCGTAGGCCGCCGGGCCGCGCACGCCCGACGCATCGAAGTTCTTGATCATCTGCGCGTTGAAGCCGATGTCGGCCAGGTGCAGCGAAGTTTCGCCGTTGATCTCGACCACGTCCATCGGAACCGCCCGCCCCTCGGC
Organism: Catalinimonas sp.; assembly: GCA_049648155.1. Lineage (GTDB taxonomy): Bacteria > Bacteroidota > Bacteroidia > Cytophagales > Flexibacteraceae > JBARYS01. The sequence goes on from JBARYS010000367.1 coordinate 1,872, forward strand.
CAGCAGCTTGAGCGCGGCGTCGGTCTCCTGCGGAATATCGAGGTCCTTAGCCAGCCCATTGCCCGACCCAAACGGGATGATGCCCAACGCCGGGGGCGGCTCCCGGGTCGCGTCGGCCAGCAAGCTCCCGACGAGGTTGACCGTGCCGTCGCCACCGACCGTCACGACCAGGTCCGGCCGCCACGTGGCGAGGCGCGCTTCGATGTGGGCGCGGTCGTTCTGCCCCGTCGTCAGGAAAAAGTCGTGGTCCAGGTGGCGTCGCTCGGAGAACGCGCGGAGCTTCTCTTGAAGGTGTGCTTTGTCGAGATCACCCGAAATGGGGTTCATCACGAAGAGCACGCGCTGATAAGCTGGGTTCATCGAGAGGGGCGCTAGCGGTTGGAGGGAGGATGCCGTCGGGGAGTGATACGCAGGGCAGCGCGGGAAGGTCACCCAGACCAATCATCCCGCCCGGCGGCCGCTCACGAAGTTCTAAGGCCACAGATAGTACCTTGTGTCGCAAGGTACCCTCAGTAGCTTTACTATTGCACTATCAATCACCCAAGAAACCCCGCAAGAAAATGAAAAAGTTACTCTGCATCGCGACCCTCCTGTTCGGCATCAACACCGCCTTCGCCACCGGCGACACCACGGCCGGCGCACCGGACACCACCAACGCCACGGAAGTCCAGATCACCACCCGCGTGTACGACACCGAGGGCACCCTTCACTTCGAAGCCGCCGACGAGCGCCCGGCCCTGCCCGCCAACAGCGTGCTGCTGTTCACCTACGACGGCGTATCCTATTACGTGCTGGACGAGCTTAACGAGGTCGATCCCGACGAGTAACGATCAGACGGCTTCAACACCAAACCACGAACGGGAGCGCGACTTATGCCGCGCTCCCCGTTCGTGCGTTATGGCCGCTCAATTCGGCAGATCGAACCGCGTGGATTCACTCTGATTCGCTGGGCATCGATGCGTGGCAACGCCTACGGGCAGTACTGGCGCAGCATGGCCTTGGCGGCGAGGTTGCCTCGCTTCAGCGACTCCTGCCAGTCGGAGCAAGCGCCGTCGTAGTCTTCAACGCGGAGCTTCACGTTGGCGCGCCCGCTGTACGCCTCGGCTTCGTCGGGCATCAAGGTCACCACTTGGTCGAGGTCGGCGAGCGCCCCTTCGTAGTCCTCGGATTCGAGGCGGGCCACGGCGCGGCGATAGTGCAGGCGGCCGTCGCCGGGTTGCAGGTCGAGCGCCGCCGAGTAGTCTTCGATGGCCCCGGCGTGGTCGCTTTGCAGGGCGCGGGCCGACGCGCGGCGCACCAGAGCGGGGTGGTGCGCGGGCTCCTGTTCCAGCAGACGGTCTAGGAAGGTGATGGCCTCGCGGCCGCGCTCAAGGGTTAGGCTGATGTCGCCCCGGTAGAAGAGCGCCGCCGTGTCCTTGGGTGCGAGTTTCAGTACGGCGTCGAAGTCTTGCATCGCCACGTCGTAGTATTCATCCTGATAAGCCGCCCAAGCCCGTCCGAAGTGCGAATCGCGCGTGGGCTTCAGGGCAATTGCCTGCCCAAAGTCGGCCCGTGCCCCCGCCCAGTCGCCGCGCTGGTTGCGTAGCGTACCACGCCGCCGGAGGGCCTGCTCGTTCTCCCCGTCCAGTTCGATCACCTTGCCGTAGGCCGTCTCGGCGGCGTCGGCGCGCCCCTCCGCGTAGCAGATGTCGGCCCGCAGTTGCCAGGCCGCTGGGTGGTTCGCGTCGCGCGTCAGAACCTCGTTCAGGACCTCGTGCGCCGGTGCGTACGCTTCCAGGTAGTAGTGCGCCAGCGCCCGTTCGTAGGGCAGAGTGGCATCGCCCGATACGTCGGGGGCTTTGTCCAGGTCGTTCAGGGCCGCTTGGTAGCGCTCCATCCGGTTCAGCGCCCGCCCCCGGTAGAAGAGCGCCCGCGCCTCGTCGGGTGCTCTTTGCACCACCACGTCGAAGTCGGTGACGGCTTCGCTCCACTTTTTTTGGTCGAAGCGGGCGCGTCCGCGCAGGTAGCGCAGGTCGGCCTGGTCGCCGCCTTGCGC
>JBARYS010000368.1:0-7065 GCA_049648155.1 Catalinimonas sp.
GACGGACCTGCTGGCGCGGGGAGACTACAACTGCGTGAGCGGGACGGCCTTCTATGCGCTCGCCCTGAAGCGGCTGGGCTTCGCCGTCCAGATTGTGGAGACACCCTTCCATTGCTACTTGCGCGTACTCATGGACGGAGACACCCTGCTGTTGGAAGCTACCGCCGGCCGCGCGGGGCTGCTGCTCCGTCCGGCGGAGGTGCGGGCCGCCGAAGCACGCTACGAGGCCGACGCCCGCCGGGCACTGCAACTGGACGGCCTGCCGAGCCCCCTGCCGCGCTTGCGTCACCCGGTCGACTTGGCGTCGCTGTGCGGGCTGCAGTATTACAACTTGGGCGTGGCCTATTACAACCGGCGGCAGTTGGCGGCGGCACAGGCGGCCATTCAGACGAGTTACCAGTACTACCCTTCACGCCGCGCGGCGACCTTGTGGAAGCAAATACGTCGTCAGTAAGACAAAGCGCGCAAGTTTCCGCACTGTCATGCACGTTTTTGTTTAGCGTTTTGGCGGTTAAGAGGTTTATAAGTTCAACAGGAGTGGGACCGGTTACTCCGGGTGACCTAAAGCTACCGACCTGCTCACCCCGCCCACCGTGTTGAAAATTCGTACCGATGTCAACCGTTTGGACCGCCAAATGCGGCTGGTAGGCGTTTTAAGCGATTCGTGGAGCGTTCGCCGAAGACGAAAGGCACTGAAAGAGGTCAGGAAGAAAAGCTGTTTAATGACGCTTGAAAAAAGTTAAACAAGGTGTTGCCGGCTTGTTGAACGGAACATACATTTGTGTTCAACAAAACCCAGCGCCATGACAACCGCAGAATTCAGCACGGCCATTGAGCAACTCTCTTCTTCGCTGCGCCCCTTCGCGCTGCGCCTGACGCGCGACGTTGAAGACGCCAACGACCTGATGCAGGAGACGGCCCTCAAGGCGTTTACCAACCGTGACAAGTTCGCCGACGGCACCAACCTGAAGGCGTGGATGTACACGATCATGAAGAACACCTTCATCACGAATTACCAGCGGCTGGTGCGTCGGAACACGTTCATCGACAACACCGACAACCTGCATTACATCAACTCGCCGCAGCACGTGACGGAGAACTCGGCCTACGGGACGTTCACGATGGACGACATCAACCGCGCCCTCAGCGAGGTGGCCGACGTCTACAAGACGCCCTTCATGATGCACTTCCGGGGCTTTAAATATTACGAGATCGCCGAGCGGCTGGAGATTCCCATCGGAACGGTGAAGAACCGCATCCACATCGCACGCAAAGAGTTGAAGGCGCGCCTACAGGTGTACTTGCACAAAAACTAACCATACGGAAGAAGACGCTTTCTTCCCAACAATATGGAAGGGCGACCCCGGCGGGGCCGCCCTTTTTAATTTACTTTCGCCTAGACCGTTGCGGGCTCTCCGGCGTGCGGAGGATCGTCCGGCGGCGGCGCTACCTACTTTTTTACTTTGTCACGCATCATCGTTATCGGTGCCGGCTTCGCCGGTATCTCGGCGGCAACGACCCTGGCGCAGGCGGGTCACGAGGTCGTCGTTCTGGAGAAACACGCCACGCCGGGTGGGCGCGCGCGCCGTTACGCGGCCGAGGGCTTTACGTTCGACATGGGGCCGAGTTGGTACTGGATGCCCGACGTGTTCGAGCGTTACTTCCGGCGCTTTGGGCGGCACCGCTCCGACTACTACGACCTGCAACGCCTCGACCCGTCGTACCGCGTCTACTTCGGTCCCGACGACCGGGTGGACATTCCCGCTGACCTGAACGAGCTTCGGGCGCTGTTCGAAGCGTACGAGCCGGGCAGCAGCAAACGGCTGAACGACTTTCTGCGCAGCGCGGCCTACAAGTACCAAACCGGTGTGAACGACCTGGTCTACCGCCCGAGCCGTTCGCTGCGGGAGTTCCTGGACCCTGGCCTGATGTTCGACGCCGTGCGGATGGACATCTTCGCCTCGTTCCACACGCACGCGCGCCGTTACTTCTCGCACCCAAAGCTGCTGCAACTGATCGAGTTTCCGGTCTTGTTCTTAGGGGCGGTGCCGCAGAACACGCCCGCGCTCTACAGCCTGATGAACTACGCCGACCTGGCGCTGGGCACGTGGTACCCGCCGGGCGGGATGCACGAGATCGTGCGGGGCATGGTGCGTCTGGCCGAAGAACTGGGCGTCGAGTTTCGATACGAGGCCGAGGTGAGTGAAATCCGCATTGAGGGCGGGCGGACGACCGGGGTGTTCACCGAGGCGGGGTTCGAGGCCGCCGCCGCCGTGGTGGCCGGGGCCGACTACCACCATGTGGAGACCAAGCTGCTGCCGGTGGAGGCACGCAACTACAGCAACTCGTACTGGAAGTCGCGCACGCTCGCGCCGTCGTCGCTGCTCTTCTACCTGGGCGTCGACAAGCGGCTCGACAACCTGCTGCACCACAACCTCTTCTTCGACACGCCCTTCGGGCCGCACGCGCGCGACATCTACGAGACACCTCGTTGGCCCGATGCGCCGCTCTTCTACGTGTCGGCCCCCTCGCAGACCGACCCGACGGTGGCTCCGGAGGGGTGCGAGAACCTGTTCGTGCTGATTCCGCTCGCGCCCGACCTCGACGACGGCGAAGAGGTTCGCGAGCGGTACTACCACCTGGTGATGGAGCGTTTGGAGGCTTTGACGAGCCAATCCATCCGCCCACACGTAACTTACAAGCGCAGCTACGCACACCGCGACTTCAGGGCCGACTACCACGCCTTCGGCGGCAACGCCTACGGCCTGGCGAATACCCTGCGGCAGACCGCAATCCTGAAGCCGGGCCTGAAAAACCGACACGTGCAAAACCTCTACTATACCGGCCAACTGACCGTGCCGGGGCCGGGCGTGCCGCCGTCGCTGATTTCGGGGCAAGTGGTGGCCGACGAAGTGATAAGGGAGCTGCCGCCCGCGCCGGCCGCCTTGCCGTTAACATATTCTTAGATTCCCATGCAGGCTCTGTTCGACCAGACGACGTTTGCGTGCAGCAAGCTCATCACCCAGCGGTACAGCACCTCGTTCACGCTGGGCATCCGCACCCTCGACAAACGCTTCCACAACCCAATCTACGCGATCTACGGCTTCGTGCGCTACGCCGACGAGATCGTTGACACGTTCCACGACCAGGATAAGGCCGCGCTGCTGGCGCGCTTCCGGGCCGACACGCAACTGGCACTCGACGAGGGCATCAGCCTGAACCCCGTGCTGCACGCCTTCCAGCGGGTGGTGCACACTTACCACATCGAGTGGGCGCTGATCGACGCCTTCCTGACCAGCATGGCGATGGACCTGGACCGCACCTCCTACGACCAGCAGGGCTACGACGTGTACATCTACGGCTCGGCCGAGGTGGTGGGGCTGATGTGCCTGCGGGTGTTTTGTGAGGGCGACGACGCCGAGTACGCACGTCTGCGCGAACCGGCGCGGCGGCTGGGGGCGGCCTTCCAGAAGGTGAACTTCCTGCGCGACATCCGCAGCGACTTCCACGACCGGGGGCGCGTCTACTTCCCCGAGGCCGATTTCGAAGGGTTCAACGGGGCAGCCAAGGGCGCGATCGAGGCCGACATCGAGGCCGACCTCAAGGCGGCGTACGAAGGCATCCTCAAGCTCCCGTCGGGCGCGCGGCTGGGCGTATACCTGGCGTACGTCTACTACAAAACCCTTTTTCAGAAGATTCAACGGCTGCCTGCGGCACGTATCCTGCACGAACGTGTGCGCGTGCCCGATAAACAGAAGTTCGCCCTGCTGGTGCGGACCTACGTTCGCCACCGCCTGAACGCCCTCTAAAGGGGGATGTGCCCGCCGCTGCACGGTGTCGGAAGAAGACGATACGGTCCATCGTGGTATTACCGTTAACTGCTAATTGTTTCCCATGACGCTCTCCGAACTACGTCAGGCCTACGTAGCGGCCGTGCAAGCACCCGCCCACGCCGAAGCGCTTGAGCAGCGGATCGAAGCCGACGGGCCGGCCGACCACCCGGCCGTGGCCCAGGGCTACCTGGCCTCCACACAGGCACTACGGGCGCGCCACGTGCAGAACCCGCTGCAAAAGCTCAACCACCTGCAACGCGCTCAACGCACCTTCGAGCAGGCCGTGCGGGCCGCGCCCGACAACCCCGAGATCCGTCTGCTGCGCTTCGCCGTGCAGCGAGCCACGCCCCCCTTCCTGAACATGAGTGGCGATATGGCCGACGACGTGCGCGTGGTGATCGACCACCGCGAGGCCCTCGACATGGCGGGTGTGCCGCCCGCCGCCGCCCGCGAACTCCTGAACTTTGTGGCCGAATCAGAGTTTTGCACAGAAGCGGAAGGCCGTGCGCTGCTTGACACTACCACCTGATCTCTCTTCTCTTTCTCCCTATGCTTCACCTGAACGTCAACATCGACCCCCACTCCGGCTTTTGCTTCGGCGTGGTGTACGCCATCGAGATGGCCGAAGACATGCTCGACGAGGCGGGCTACCTCTACTGCCTGGGCGACATTGTTCACAACGACGAGGAGGTTAAGCGCCTCGAAGCCAAGGGGCTGCGCATCATCGACCACGCGGCCCTGCGCGAACTGCGCGGCGAGCGCGTGCTGATCCGCGCGCACGGTGAGCCGGCCTCGACCTACCAGACGGCCCTGGAGAACGACCTGACACTGGTCGACGCCTCGTGCCCGGTGGTGCTGAAGCTGCAAAACCGGATCAAGAACTCGTACGACAAAGAGGAGCAGATCTACATCTATGGCAAGCACGGCCACGCCGAGGTGGTGGGGCTGATGGGGCAGACCAACGACAACGCCGTGGTTTTTCAGGACCTGAGCGAGCTGTTGATAGACGAGCTGCCGCGCCGCCTGACGCTCTACAGCCAGACCACGAAGAGCACCGACAAGTTTTACGAAATCAAAAGCGAGCTGGAGCGTGCGGGCATTGCCGTGAACGCTAACGACACGATCTGCCGCCAGGTGTCGAATCGTGACCAGGAGCTCCGCGAGTTCGCGCGGCACTACAACGTGGTGGTGTTCGTGGCGGGCTCCAAATCGTCGAACGGCAAGGTGCTCTACAACGTCTGTCGCGGCACCAACCCGCGTACGTACTTCGTCTCGAACGTCGAGGAGCTGGAGCGGGGCTGGTTTGCTCCCCACGACACGGTGGGCGTCTGCGGTGCTACCTCCACACCGATGTGGCTCATGGAGCAAGTGCGCGACCATCTACAGACGCTGTGAAGCCCGTTGCCCTCACCCACCGGCGCACGCACCGGGGCGTCTGGATCGGCCTGCTGATCCTCGGCGGCTGGGCCGTACTGCTGCAGTTCCTGCTGCGCTACCCACTTAGTCCTACCGACCCGTTCGTCTACCTTGGTGTGCTCTTGCAGATGCACCTCTACACCGGCTTGTTCATCACGGCGCACGACGCCATGCACGGTGTGGTAAGCCCGAACAAACGCGTCAACCGGGCGATGGGCCAGCTCTGTGCGGCCCTGTTCGCGTTCAACTATTACCCCCGGCTGCTGCGCAAGCACCACGAACACCACCGCTGGGTGGTCAGCGACCGCGACCCCGACTACCACGACGGTGGCTTCTGGGCGTGGTACCTGAGTTTCCTGAGGCAGTACGTCACCGTGGGGCAGATCGTGGCGATGGCCGTAACCTACAACCTGCTGAAGCTGGTGGTGCCGATGGAGAACTTGATCGTTTTCTGGATGCTGCCGGCGGTGCTGAGCACCTTTCAGCTCTTTTACTTCGGGACGTACCGACCGCACCGGGGTGCGCACGCCGCCGACGACCCGCACCGCTCGCGGAGCCAGGGCCACAACCACGTATGGGCGTTTCTGAGTTGCTACTTTTTCGGCTATCACCACGAGCACCACGCCTACCCTTATTTGCCCTGGTGGCGGTTGCCGGCTGCGAAGGCCCGGGTGGGGGCGCGTCAGGCCGTGGCGACCACGGGCACCGGCGTCGTGGGCGCACCACCGCGTGCCGAAAGGGCTGAGTAGTCGGTGCGGTCGGACACACGCCGGGGCCGGAACGCCTGGATGATGCCACCTTTGGAGAGCAGGAACGCCCCCGGCATACGGAAAGCATCGCCGCGCACCCGTCCGAGGCCGTAGCCCCGCAGCCGTGCCAGCAGGAGCTTGGCCCACACCACCGGACCGAACACGGCGAAGAAGTGACCGCGCGACAGCTCGAACGTCTCGTAGAGCCGCCCCTCGGGGTCGCTGCAGTGTTCGGCATCGGCGTAGCTACGCCGACGGAAGAAGGCCGCAGCGTCGCGCGGAATCGACAAGTGGACGAAGATCACCTGTACGCCGCTCGCTTCGATCTGCCGGCGGTGCTTCACGATGTGGTCGGTCGTTTCGCGGGCGAAGGTGCTGCCCAAGTGACGTAAGAAAACGAGCAGAACGGGACTTTCAAAGGTCAGGCTCGCCAGGTTGCGGCGGTGCGAGGTGCGGTAGCACGCCAGCACCCGTTTGAGGGTCCCTTCCGGGCGGCGCACGCGGGGGTTCCACTTCTCGCGGAAGCTCTGGTACCACGCCACGGCGAGAGGCACGATCCAGATCGCGTCGTTCGCCGCCACGTGTTGCAGGAGTCCTTCGGTGAAGCCGCCGTGGTAGCCCACGTACAGAGCAAACGCCCCGCCGAGGAGCTTGGCGGCCGCCCCCCAGGCCACGAAACCCACGAAGCGTAGCGGTCGCCAGGCGGCCGCTAGAAAGCCCAAGCCGAGCAGGGCCACGGGCAGTCCCAGCAGTTTCAAGACCAAGGGCGGCAAGAGGGGTGAGCCGACGGCGATCCAGTCAAGTAGGAACTGAGGGTTAAAGAGCATGAAAATGCCCCAGAAGAGGTTGTAACCCCCGGCGAGGGTGAGAAATCGAGGAATCCAGGCGGGCAGGCGGCGATGCTCTTTGTTCATCTGATCGTAAGCAAGTTGTGGGCGGAAGGGTGGGGCAAACGGCACGCCGGAGGCGGCCGTTTTGGAGCGGTAATATTCCTAAAGAAGTGGTGGGCGTGGCGTGTGACTTGGGGGGGCAACGCGGCGAGGTAACTTTTCCGGTCGAAGCGCAAC
>JBARYS010000369.1:0-5836 GCA_049648155.1 Catalinimonas sp.
CGGCCAACAAGAAGATGGTGGCTGAACATCTGGCCGAACTGGTAGACCTACAGCGCGCGTACGGCGGTTCGCTGCTCTACGAGGCGTCGTCGTGCGGCAGCATTCCCATCGTCCGAACGCTGGAAGAGTACTACGACAACGAGTTGCTGCTGGCGGTGAACGGCATCTTCAATGGCTCGTCGAACTACATCCTCACGAAGGTGTGCAGCGAGGACAGCACCTACGACGCGGCCCTCCGCGAGGCGCAGGAGCTGGGCTTCGCCGAGAGCGACCCGACGCTCGACGTGGGCGGCTACGACTCGCTCTACAAGCTGGTGATTCTGACGGCACACGCCTTCGGTCTTTTTTTGCGGCCCGAGGCGATCTTCCGCTACGGCATCCAGAACCTGCGGGAGAGCGACATCCGCTACGCCCGCGAGAAGGGCCGCAAGATCAAGCTGGTCTGCACGGTGCGCCGCCTCAACGGCACGGCGCTGACGCTCTTCGTGATGCCGCAACTGGTGGGGCACGACGACCTGCTCTACAACGTAGACCGCGAGTACAACGGCGTGGTGGTCGAGGCGGCCTTCTCCGAAAAGCAGTTCTTCATGGGCAAGGGCGCGGGCGGCCACCCCACGGGCTCGGCGGTGCTGTCGGACGTCTCGGCCACGACCTACGACTACCGCTACGAGTACAAAAAGGTGGCGCAGAACCAGAACGCCCTCCACTACACGCAGACCGCCCGGGCGGAGGTCTACTTCAGCTACCGTGAGGCGGCAGACCTCGGTGAGCTGCCCATCGACATGCTGGAGCAGTACCGGGGGCGCGACGCGCACTACCTGATCGGCCACGTGCGGCTCGACGACCTCTACCGGCACGGGGCGGCCCTGGAGGCGCGCGGCGTATTCGTGGCACTGAACCGCCCGGACCTTCAGTTTATCGACGACCGCCCGGCGTAGAGAGTGACTTAGCGGTTATCTTGACCGCGCTCCCGGCGGCGCTGACGGAGTTTGTGGAACACGCGGTTTACGGCCGCCTCGCCGACGAACGAAACGCCCGCGTTGATTAGCACCAGCGCGAGGGTGCCGTGGAGAAACCACGGCCAAAAGCCGGCCCCTGCTTGTTTCAGGTGGAGCGCTTCGCCGAAGAAGCTGAGTCCGGTGCCGATCAGCGTTAGGCCAAACGGGGCCATGAGCAGCCACCTTCGATAGTAATTGGTCTTCACGTAGTGGGGAGGTATTCGGGGGATAAAGCCCTTATATCCGGTTCGCGGTGCAAAAGCGACCGCCTGCGTGATACTTTTGTGCGAACCTACCACTTAACATCAACCGATGGCCCGTTGGAAGCGACCGATCAAGCGCGTGGGGCGGTATGTGCGCGCGCCGCTGCGTCAGCTCAAGATCAACCTGAAGCAAGAGCTGGGTTGGCTCGAACAGCCCCTGATCCAGCCCTACCGCACGTTCGGCACGGCAGACCGCTTCCGCGTGCTGGGGCGCGTGGTCGAAGACAGCGGCCTGGTCCGCACTAAACGGCACAATAGTGGGGCGCAGAACGTCCTGGCCATGGTGAAGCGCTTCGCCAGTGACCAGATTCCCGGCGTCTGCGTGCGCGCGCGCCTGCACGACCGCACCTACACGGCGCAGACCGACGAGCGGGGCTTCTTCGAATTTGAGTTTGCGGCCCCGGAAGCGCTGAACCCCGACACCGCCTGGCACGGCGTGGAGCTACAACTGATCGACGAGGTGATCGAGGCGCAGCGCCCCGCCGAGGCCCGCGCCGAGGTGCTCGTGCCGCCCGCCTCCGCCCGCTTCGGAGTGATCTCGGACGTGGACGACACCATTCTGATCTCGCGGGCCACGCAGACGGTCCGCAAGGTGCTGCTGATGTTGCTGGGCAACGCCCGCACACGCGCGCCGTTCGAAGGTGTGGCGGCGTTCTACCGGGCGCTGCACGCCGGGGCCGGGGGGCGGGAGCGCAACCCGATCTTCTACGTGTCGAGCAGCGAGTGGAACCTCTACGACCTGCTGGCCGACTTCTGCGCGTACCGGAACATCCCGAAGGGGCCGTTCATGCTGCGTGCTTGGGAGATCGACTGGCGGCGGCCCTGGCGGTCGGGTGGCTCGCACGACCACAAGCACCACAAGATCAGGCGCGTGCTTTCGACCTATCCCGATCTGCCCTTCATTCTGATCGGCGACAGCGGCCAGCACGACGCCGAGATTTACGCCGAGACCGTGCGCCGCTACCCCGGCCGCATTAAAGCGATCTACATCCGTGACGTGTCGCGCCCGCAACGTGACCAGGCGATCATGCGCATCGCCAACCGCCTGCGCACGCACGGCGTCGAGATGCTGCTGGTGTCGGACACCGAGGCCGCCGCCCGCCACGCCGCCGACCGGGGGTGGATCGACCCTGCGGCCTTGCAGCACGTCGTCGAAGACCGCCGCGCCGACCAGCAAGCCCCCACCGAGGTGGAGCGCGTGTTCGGCACCGAGTAGGGCACTCGCTCTTGATACGGTGTTGAACTACAGCGCACTACGCCTTTAATCATTTCAGGACTTACGTCGCGGTGACGCGCTTCGGAGGTGTTTTCACGTTGTTTTTTAGAAACGGGTCGTAACTCCTACGTTTAGCACCTACTTATCCTCACCGCGCAATCTGCTGCTGATCAAGAAGTCGCCGTGCGGAACCATCCGCGCCGAAGGCATTGAATTTGAATTACGCGTCTACCCTACTTCTATGTCCACCGCAGCTTCGCCCGATCTGCACCGTAAGTTCGACCGCACTCTCGACCTGTTCGTACAGGCGCTCTTTTTCGGCGCGCTGCTCACGCACGTAGGCTTGTCCTTCAGCGCAGGGCTGGACAACAAGGTACTGGAGTACCACAACTCCCGGCAGTCGCAGACGGTCATGACGGCCTATTGGGTCGTAGAGGAGGGCTTTCGGATGCCATACATTACTCCTTTCATGGGTGCGCCTTGGGCCGTGCCGATGGAGTTTCCACTTTACCAGTGGCTGGCGGCGGCCCTGCGGATGCTCACGGGATGGCCGTTGGAGTTGTGCGGCCGGGTGATCGGCTTGTTGATGTTCTACGCGGCGCTGGCGGCGTTTTACAAGCTGTCGGGTGAGGTGACCGACCACCGACGCGACCGCCTGCTGGTGCTGACGCTGGTGCTAGCCCACCCCGTCTACCTCTACTGGTCGCGCACGTTCATGATCGAGTCGACGGTGCTGGCGCTCTCGGCGTGGTACGTCTGGTTCAGCGTCCGGGCGCTGGCACGCCACCGGCCGGGTGCGTACGTGCCGGCGGCGCTGTTGGGCATACTGGCGGGCACCGTGAAGGTGACCACGTTCGTGGTGTTTACCTTGCTCCTGTTCGCCTTCTTCATACGCCACTGGTGGCACGCCGAAGGAGCACGTTATTCGTGGCGGCGGGTGGTGCGGTATGCCGTTTTCGGATTAATCACGGTGGGAGTGCCGCTGCTGGCGGTGAAAGGCTGGACGGCGTACGCCGATCACCACAAAAGCCTGAACGTAATGGGACGAGCGTGGACATCGGCTAATTTGGTTGTCTGGAATTTCGGCGACATGGACGACCGGCAGTCCGCCTCCATCTGGTCTACTATCTTCGGCTTTGCCTACACCTTTCCGCTTTCGGTGTTGCTGCTCGTGGTAGGGCAGCGGTACGCCGCCTACCGCAACGCCATCCTGGTCTGCTTTCTGCTCTTCTTGTCGGGGCCGCTTGTGTTCGTCGTTCTGTACTTTATTCACGACTACTACAGTTACGCCACGGCTCTGTTTCTCTGCGCAGCGGGAGGACTTTCGCTGGTGGCCATGCTGCGCGCCGCCCGCCGGAGCCGACAACTCGTGATACCGATTCTGCTCCTGGCGGGGTTGCTGTTCAACGGTTACTACGTTTACTTCGATCATCACTACCCCGTGCAGAAGCAATCGAACGACGGCGGGGAGTTTCTGGTGCACATGATTGAAGCCGTGCAGACCCATACCGCCCCCGACGAAGTGGTGTTGTTCTACTCAGTCGACGGCAACCCAATGATGTCGAACCTGACGCAGCGCAAGACCATCATGAACTTCCCGAAGGTGCCGCTGACCGACAGCACCGCCCGGCAGATTCTGCACAACACCGGCCTAGAAATCATCACCACGGTAGTAGTGGTAGACGCTGGGGACGGCACCGCGCCCGAGTTGGTGACGGAGGCCCTGCGCACCCTCGGCATACCGCCCGAGCCGGTGCATCATGAAGGTCCCTTCAGGGTCTACAGCCGTCCCGCCGGGCGGTAGGCCGCGTACGGATTTCCTCGCTGCGCGCCCTATGCCCCCTTCTGAAACGTGAAGCCGCGTGCCTCTTGCCCGTCTTCAAAGTCGATCTGCGTGTCGACCAAGTACATCACGTGTCGCTTCTCGATCAGCACCCGCAGGTCGCCGAAGTGGTAGGTCTGATCGCTCTCCTTGGCGTGGTCAAAGCCGATCAGGTACTGGAAGCCACCGCACCCCCCGCCGCCGCGCACGCCTACCCGCAGGGCGTAGTCGGCCGGGATGTTTTTGTGGTCGCGGATGTGGCGGATCTCGTGCAGCGCACGGTCAGAGATGTGGATCGGGACGAACGGGGCGGTCATGGGGCGACAACACCGGCCCGGCACGCTAGATTCCGCCGCCGGCCGATTGTGGGTTTATCCTTAATCTTGCCCCAACCGCCCATGGACATCCTCTTCGACTTTCTCAAGATTTTGCTGCCCGCCGGCATCGTGCTGTACGGCATGTACTTGACCGTGACCTCCTTCCTGACGCGCGAAGGGGAGCGACAGCAGGCCGAATTTCGCATGAAGAATGCCGACATAATCACGCCGGTGCGGCTACAGGCCTACGAGCGCATCTGCCTCTTTCTGGAGCGCACCTCCCCCCACAACTTGGTGCTGCGCGTCAACAGCCCGGCTTACAACGCGGCGCAGCTACAACAAAAGATGCTGACCGACATCCGCGAGGAGTACACCCACAACCTCTCGCAGCAGGTGTACGTCAGCGACCAGGCGTGGCTCTTCGTACGCAACGCCATGGAGGAGGTCATCGGGTTGATCAACACCGCTGCGCAAAAGACCGACCCCGAAGCGCCGGGCGTGCAGCTCGCCAAGACCGTCTTCGAGCTCCTGCTGAGTCGTGAGGAAGACCCCACCCAGCGCGCCCTGCGTTTCGCGAAAAACGAGATTCGGCAGCTTTTTTAACGGCGCATCTCCGAACACAAAGGGCCGCCCCGGTGAGGACGGCCCTTGTTAGGTCTCTAAAAAGAAATCCTTCGGTTAAGTCGGCTGCTCGATCGGCGCTTCTTCTTCGATCTTTGCTTCTTGCTTGTCTGCCTGTTGATTGATCTTGGTCAGGGCCGTATCCACGAGATCCGACACCTTGTCAACCAGCTTGTTGATCTGTACGTTGGCGTCGTGCGAGTAGTCGGAAGCCCGGTTGCTGATGACCTGCCGGGTTTCGGTACCCGCCGAGGGAGCGGCCAGGAGACCCGCCACCGCGCCGGTAGCCAGTCCGATCACGAAGCCGACCAGTACTTTTCCATCGTCCATGTGTGTAAAGATTTAAGGGAGTAAGAATTCTTTCTCTTTCTTTACGCAATTCCGCGTCATGAGTTAAACGATCCGGACGCACCCCTGAGATCGGCGCGTTTTGATGCTACCCAAGCGGTCGCAACCCCTGACCGTCCGAAAACACTAATCACGTTAACTCATCCGTATTAGACCTGTTTCCGGAAAACAACAAACGAACACATCCGAGACATCATAGTCCTGGGTATTACAGACTTGTTCGGTGGGTGGTGAACGAGAGAAAGCGACGG
>JBARYS010000370.1:0-4179 GCA_049648155.1 Catalinimonas sp.
GCTCGCGGCGGCCCTGCGTGAGGTGATTCCCCTGGCTGCCGCCGATGCCCGCGCGCGCCTGCCCGCCGTGAACGGGGTGGAGGAGGGGCTGGCGCTGCTGGCGAAGCAGATCGGCGACTTCGACCGTCCCGACGGCCGCGTGGTGCAGACGTTGACGCCCGGGTGCTTGACCACCTACACGCGCGTTGAGAAAGACGACGACGAAGAGGAGAAGGTCTTTCGCTTCGACTTGCAAGACCTGAAGCCCGGCTCGGTGGAGATTGAGATGACACGCGGCAACATCACCGTGACCGCCGACACACGCGACCGCCTCAAGTATGTGCAGCGCACCTACGACGGCGAGGCGGAGAGCTACGACGACGAGGTGGCGTTCTGGATGCCCGACCTGCCCGGGGCGAAGCGACTGGCGCACGCGCTCCGCGAGACCATCCCCCTCTGCGACCGCACCGTGGAGCCGCAGCCGTTCGAATGGCTTAGCGAGGCCGTGGTCGACGGCTCGACCGAAGACGAAGCCCAGACCCTGGAAGGCGACGGGTGCGCGGCGGTGATGACGGTCCGCGAGGACGACGACAAGGAGCGCTACGACTTCAACTGGTTCGACCTGGATGCCCGGCGGACGAAGCTGGAGGTCAAAGGCACCCAGGTGCAGGTGAAGCTCCGGACACGCTCGGACGAGAAGATCATTCAGCGTGAGGACGAAGACGGCGACGTCGACTACGTGGACGAAGTGATCTTGACCTTCGCCGACGTGGAGACCGCCAAGCAGGTGTCGGCGACGATAAAGGCGATGATCGATGAGTGTCAAGAGTAGCTTCGGACTCCTTTCTCGGCCAACTTTATCCCCTTCGTTATGACCGCCGTACGCGTCGAAAAGGTCGCCACGCTGCAAGGACACCGCGACTGCCTTTACACCCTGGCCGCTGGGCCCGAACCGGCGCGCTGCTTCACGGCGGGCGGCGACGGCATGATCGTCGACTGGGACCTGCGCCGCCCCGACCAGGGCCGACTGCTGGCGCAACTGCCCGCCTCTTGCTACGCCCTGCACTACCGCCCGGACCGGGACCTGCTGCTGGCGGGGCAGAACTTCGACGGGCTGCACGCTTTTCGCGTCGCCGACCAGACCGAGGTAAAGTCGGTGCGCATCGAGGGTGCGGGCGAGAAGGGGCCGGCGCTGTTTGACGTGCAGTCGGTCGGCGACGAGGTCTACGTAGCCACCGGCGACGGCCAACTGCTGCTGCTCGATCTGGCCACGCTCACCGTCCGCCACCGCGTGCGCCCAACGTCCCAGAGCGCCCGCTGCGTGGCCCTGCACCCCACCCGCCCCGAGCTGGCCGTGGGCTACAGCGACTGGAAGGTGCGCATCTTCCACCGCCCCACGCTGCGGCCGCTGCTCACGCTCGACGCGCACCAAAACTCGGTCTTCACCGTGGCCTACGACCCCACCGGCGAGCACCTGCTGACGGCGGGCCGCGACGCCCGGCTGAAGCGCTGGCGCGTCGGCGAGGGCTACGGCCTGACCGACGAGGTGGTGGCGCACATGTACGCCGTTAACCACGTCGCGTTCAGCCCCGACGGCCGCCACTTCGCCACCGGCAGCATGGACAAATCGGTCAAGGTGTGGGACGCCGCCACTTTTCGCCTGCTGAAGGTCATCGATAAGGCGCGGCACGCGGGCCACGGCACGTCGGTAAACAAATTGCTCTGGACTGACCACGCCCAACAACTCCTCTCGGCGAGCGACGACCGACGCGTTTCGGTTTGGCAGTTGGATTTTCTACTTTAGTGGGAGCTTCGGCCGCCCCCTTGCAGTTCCCGCTCCCGGCGCGCCGCGCTCTTACTTTTCACGACTTACCCCCTTTTGGATGGCGATCAACATAACTCCCCTCGAAATCAGGCAGAAACGTTTTGAGCGTGCCTTGCGCGGCTACGATAAAGAAGAGGTCGAAAACTACCTGGACCAGCTCTCGCAGGCTTGGGAGCGCATCCTGGCCGAGCAGCGCGAACTGCATACAAAGTTGGACAATACTGAGCGCGAGGTGCAGAAACTCCGGGAGATCGAAAGCTCCCTGTTCAAAACCCTCAAGACCGCCGAGGACACCAGCCACAACATGATCGACCAGGCGCAAAAGCAGGCTGATCTGCAACTACGCGAGGCGCAACTCAAGGTGGACGCCCTCATCAAGGATGCCCGCTGGAAGGCCCGCAACATCGTCGAAGACGCCGAAGACGAGGCCAAACAGACCTACAACCGCCTGCACCGCGAGGTGAAGAGCTTGGAGCGCGAGTACCGCGATGTCGAGACCCAGCGTGATAACTTGATCGGCGAGGTAAAGAACCTGGCGAAAGATGCCCTCGCGCGCGTGGAGCGGGCGGAGCTAAGAGCTTCCAAGAATAACCTGTTGTTCTCGGAAGCGCGCACACTCGACGTCACCGAAGCCGAAGTCACCGCGCCCCGCACCGACGCCCCGCCCGCCGACCCACTCCCCATCGGCACTCAGGAGCCGGCAGCGCCCGAAGAGCACACGACCAACGTTCGTGAAGAGGTGACCGCGCCTGACGACGCCCCGCGCCGCGAGGGAGGATCCTTCTTCGACGCCCTGAACTGATGCCGCGCCACACCGTCGCGCTCGAAGGGCTGGACTTCTACGCCTACCACGGTTTTCACGACGAAGAGCGGCGCCTCGGCAACCGCTACACGGTCGACGTGCGCCTCGAACTGGACCTTACCGATGCCGGGACGACCGATGATCTCGCCCGGACGGTCGACTACGGCGAGGTGTACGCCCGCGTGACCGCCGTGATGCAGACACCCGCGCGCCTGCTCGAACACGTGGCCCGGCAGATCATCGTCCGGGTGCTGGCCGACTTCCCGCCCGTCACTGAGGTGGAGGTGAGCGTGGCGAAGCACAACCCGCCACTCGGTGGCCTCTGCCGACGGGCACGCATCACCCTGCGCGAAGGGCGTGCCGGTGCCGACGCGCGGTAAACCCTCCGGCCGGCCTTCACTTTATAATGTCGTCCGATGCTCACGACGCGCCTGATCTTTTCTCTCTCTGCCCTGCTGCTGATGGCCCCTAAACCCGCCTATCGCTTGTTCGACGCCGCCGGGCAGCCCACCGCCTGGGAGGCGCTGGTGGAGCGTGCCGCCGGGGCCGACGTGGTGCTCTACGGCGAGCTGCACAACGACGCCCTCACGCACTGGCTGCAACGAGAGCTGCTGCGCGACCTGCACGCCCGCCGGGGCGACCAACTGCTGGTTGGCATGGAGATGTTCGAGGCCGACGATCAGATCGTGGTCGACGAGTACTTCGCGGGGCTGATCTCCGACACGCGCTTCGAGCAGGAGACCAAACTCTGGAATAACTACGCCACCGACTACCGGCCGCTGCTTGCGTACGCCCGCGCGGAGGGGTTGCCGCTGGTTGCCACGAACGTGCCGCGTCGCTACGCCTCGCTCGTGGCGCAACGTGGCCCGGCCGCCCTCGACAGCCTCGATCCGGCCGCGAAGGCGTGGCTGCCGGATCTGCCCGTAGCGGTCGACCTGGAACTGCCCGGCTACCGAAACATGATCGGCATGATGGGTGACCACGGCGACGCCACGCAGGCCGAAAACCTGGTGCGCGCGCAGGCGCTGAAAGACGCCGCGATGGCCCACCGCATCGCACGCTACCGTGCCGACGGGCAGACGATGCTGCACTTCAACGGTGCCTATCATTCGGATGATCACGGCGGTCTGTCGCACGGCGGTCCGTTGGGAGAAGTGAACTACGAGGGCATCGGCACGTATCTCCGGGCGGCGAACCCCGACCTACGGCTGCTGACGATCTCGACGGTCACGCAGTCGCAACTCGATTCGCTGGCGCGCGAACACCAAGGGCGGGCGGACTTCATCGTCGTGGTGCCCGAGAACGCGGCCAAGACGTACTGACGCCGTCAGCAAGCCGATTGACACGGCTTAATTACACGGGTGCAGAGAAAGGGGGAAAGGGGAAAGCGCTTGGTATGCATAATGTTATAAATTGGCGACGTACCGATTGGTCCGCCGATGAAACACCGATACCGCGCCCTGGTGATGCTGATGATAGCCTGCTGCGGCGTGATGGCCTTTTACGCCCAGCACCGCCGGACCAACGTCGCCCCGCACCTGAACCTGGCCGCCGCCGACGCACCCGCCCCCGG
>JBARYS010000371.1:0-4428 GCA_049648155.1 Catalinimonas sp.
AATTTGTGGAGCGGAGTCGGTACGAAAGAGAACTTACCGGGGTGGGCGCGGCCCTCCCTCCGTGGAAATTTAGAAGTTGAAGGCGGCACCCAGGCGGATACGGCGCGGCAGCGAGAAGAAGTCCGGACGCTCCAGGCGCTTGCGGTACAACTGCTCGAACGCCTCAGGGTTGGCCTGCTGAGAGACGAACTCCCGGCCGATGCCGGAATTGAGGTAGCCGTCGTCGGTGGCGCTGCCGGTGAACGAGTAGACGCCCAGCACGTTGCGGCGGTCGAACAGGTTCTGGATGTAGACAAAGACATTCAGCGCCTTCGGGCGGCGCTCGCCGGCGGCATTGCCGAAGTCGAACGTCTTGTCGACGCGCAGTTGCGAGCGGATATTCCAAGGAAGGCGCGAGGAGTTCGGCGAACCGTCGATCTGCGTGCGCTGCTGCACCCCGGCAATGATCGAGGAGTTGACGTTGCCCCCGTTGCGCGTGAAGGGTATGCCTGAACCGGCGAAGATGAAGAAGTTGATCCCCGCGTTCTCGAAGACCGACTTGCCGAACAGCAGCGGACCCTCGTCGTCGGCAAAACGGTAGTCGAGGTTCAGCTTCAGGGCGTGACGCTGGTCGAAGTTCAGCGGAATGGGCACCCGTAGGTTCGGGTCGCCGACCTCCGTCAGGTTAGCGGCCTGCGTATCGCTCGAACCCGTACCCTCGGCAAACTGCAGCGTGTAGCTGGCGTCGATGCGCAGGTTCTCGGTGCGCCGCAGGTCGTAGGCGACCGTCAGCCCCTTCGACGTCTGGAAGTCGATGTTGCCGAACGTACGGTAGGGCGTCGGGTAAGCGAACGGCTGGTTGATGATCTGAATCTGATCGCGCAGCTCACTGTAGAACGCCGAGAAACGGATCGACGACGTGGGCGAAAGCACGCCCTGGAAGCCGACCTGGTAATCGACCAGGCGCTCGTTGCGCAGGTTGGCGTTCGAAATCACCGCTCCCACCTGCTGATTGAGGTAGTAATAGTCGGACGGCGACGCCCCGATCCGCGCCGGCGGGCGCTGCGTGCGCACGTCGTAGTGCGCAAAGAACAGCGCCAAATCGGAGATCGGGAACGAGAAGGCGATGCGTGGCTGTACGTTGATCTGCGGGCGATAGTCTTCGAACGCGTCGAGCGTCACGCGCGACTCCTCCCAGATTTCACGGTCGCGGGGGCTGAGTCCGTTCAGCGTAAAGAGCGGGTTTGCCTGCCCGTTGTCGCCCACGTCGATCACCCCGCGGGCATTCTGGATCTCCTGCCCCTGGGCGTCGTAGTAGACTTCTCCGCTGCGGAAGCCCAGAATACGGAAGTCGCCCTCGTTCTGACCGGGGATGTAGTCGTTGCTCTCCTGATCGACGTAGACCACAAAGTCGTCGTCGATGGTGCCGGGCAGCGTGTATTCGGTGTTGCGGAAGGCGCTGAAGTCGACGTTCGAGTTGCGCAGGTCTCCCACCGTCAGCAGGCGCGTCAGCGAGTTGGGGTCGCGCAGCACCTTTTGGTTGGCGTCGAAGCGATCTACCCGCAAGCCGACGTTGACGATGATGTCGTCGAACTCAAACTTGTCCTGAATAAAACCCGCCGCGTAGATAGGCCGGAAGGCGTCCTGCGGGCGGTTCTCCGCGTCGTAGAAAAAGTCTTCGAACGCCACCGAACCGTCGAGGCGGTTGCCCAGGTAATCGTACCCACGGTAGCCGACCATCCGGAAGTCCAGCAGGTCTTCAGCCTGGAAGAAATCCACCGAAAGCTGCTCGGGCGTCAACTCGTCGATGCTGATGATGGCGTCGTCGCTCACCCCCAGCGACCGGCGCAGGCGGGCGTCGAACACCGACTGCCCCTGGTAGCGCCCCGTGGAGTCGTTGATGCTCGACAGCGTGGCCCGCGGCGTCACGAAGATGCTGTCCGGGCTGGAGAGGGAGTCGACGTCGAACGCCCCGAACGGATCGACGTGACCGTTCAGGCTGAAGCGCCCGATGTTCCAGAGCTGACCGGGAATGATGGTGTAGAAGGCGTCGACACGCTGCTCGTACTCAAACCCAACCTTAATGGTGTGGCGCCCGATGGTGGCCGCTCCCAGCGCCGACACGCGGTACTGCTCATCGAACGAAAGGTTGTAGCGGTTGGTCGTCGAGCCGGGGCTGTCGTAAAGGCCGTAGGTCGTCGACGGACCGTTACCGTTCAGCAATCCCCGGTTGGCTACGATGTCGAAGATGCTCTGGGCCTCACTGAGTTCGATGGCCGTCTGCGTGTACGACGCCAGCAGAGGATTCAGTTCGGAGGGGCGAAAGTCCACCCCCACCGGCGCAAGGTTGCGAATCACCACGTTGCGGCCACCGCCCTCTTCCTGCAGCTCCAGTCCGCCGTCGCCGAAGGGCAGCGTGGCGATGGGACCGATGTTGAAATCCCCGGTCTCCTGAAAGAACTGCCCCACGTAGCGGTAGTTCAGGTAGTCGTCGCCGTGGCGCACGTCGCGCAACACGTCGTTGCGCTGGCCGTAGTCGAGCTGCACTTGGTAGTAGGCGTCTTCCACCAGCGAGGCCGTGTCGCCCGAGGGGCGGAAGTTCTGCGTGAAGCGCACGAAGGCGTTCCAGCGCCGGTTCAAGTCTTCGGTATTGTTCTCGCTGTTGAAGGCCGAAGCGCGGTGCAGGTTATTCGAACCCGTAGAGCCGAAGATATCGGACCGCCCGTTGATCAAGTTGAAATTCCCCCCCGCCGTGAAAAGCAGGTCGTTGCTAGGCTGGAAGTCGAGCGTGAAGTTCGTCAGCAAGTCCTGTCGCTCGGTGTTGGGACGATAGTCCAACTCGTCGAACTGATCGTCTTTGAGCGTGTCGGTGGCGTAGAGGATGCTCTGCCCGTCGCGGAACATGGGCTGCTCCCGGATCTGGTCCAGCACCTCGTCCTTCACCACGAAGATCGGCGTGGCCGGTGGGTCGGGGTCGCGGAAGCCCTGGTACTGCACCGAGCCGAAGAAGCCCAGTATCGTCCGCTTGCGCGTGGGGTCGTTCACGTCGGGGCGCGTCAGCAGCGGCCCGCCGGCGGTGATGCCGACCAGGTCCTGGTTCCAGGAGTCGAACGGCCGCGAGGTCTCGGCGGTCACCGTGCCGAAGAATTCGCTCGACGCCGAGCGGGTCGTGATGTTGATGATGCCGCCGGTGGCGTCGCCGAACTGCGCGGGCACCCCGCCCGTGATGACCGAAATCTCTTCGATGGCCTCGATAGGCAGGTTGGGCACCGGGCCGACGACTTTCACGCCGTTGATGAACGTCTGGTTGGAGCCGCTGCGGTTGCCTTTGATGTTGAGGGCGCCGCCGTCGTCGGACGAGAAGACCGCCGGCGCGGTCGTGATGATGGCGTTGATGCTACGCGTGGGCAGTTGCTGAATCTGCTCCTTGGTCAGCACCGCTCCCGTCGAGGTGTTGTCGGCCTCGATGAGCGGACGCTGGTACTCGACGACGACCTCCTCAAGGGTGGTCGCCCCCGAAGCAATCTCGATGTCGAGGCGGCGCGTGCGCTCGAAGTTGATCAGTACGCCCGCGATGCGCTTGGGCCGGTAGCCCACGTAGCTAACTTCCACGTCGTACTGGCCCGGCACCAGCGACGAGATCAGGTAGTTGCCGTTGAAGTCGGTCGTGGTGCCGCCTTTCTGGACGCCGTTTTGGCTAGCGATGACGTTGGCAAAAGGAACCGGCTCGCTGGTCTCTTCGTCGAAGATCGTACCGGAGAGCTTACCCGTTTGCGCCCACGTCAGGCCGGAGATTCCTAAAAAGCAGAAAATGAACAGTAAGGATTTCTTCATAAGACTGCGTGAAGTGCTGAGAACGGAGAGATCGGGAGAATAAAGCGCTAAAGATAAGTCAGACTTACAAAGTAGGGCGGAACCGCTTAAACCTTTTTTCAGCTTTTCATCCCGGCTGCGTGCCTCTCGTGGAGGTACCTCCCCAGCTTATCCACCAGTACTTCGTTGATCCGCAGGTACGACTCGTGCGTCCAGCCCGCCACGTGGGGCGTAAACCATACACGCTCCGAAGCCGCCAGGCGGTCAAAAACGACCCGTTGCGCGGGGAGCAGCTCTTCGAGGCGTTCGTTCTCCAGCACGTCGAGCACGGCCCCGCGCACGCGCCCGGTGTCGAGGGCGTCGGCCAGCGCGTCCAGCCGTAAGATTTCTCCCCGCGCGGCGTTCACCAGCCATACCGGACGGGCGAAACGAGCCAGAAACGTGGCGTCGACCCAGCCGCGCGTCTCGTCGGTCAGCGGCACGTGGAAGCTCACCACCTCGGCTTCGCGCCGCAGCTCGTCCAGCTCCACCCGCCGAGCGTCGGCCTCCGCTTGCGGCGGCCGGTACTTGTCGTAGGCCAGCACGCGGCAACCGAAGCCCCGCAGCCGCCGCGCCACGGCCTGCCCGGTGTTACCG
>JBARYS010000372.1:0-2518 GCA_049648155.1 Catalinimonas sp.
GCCCCGCATCCTGGTGATTCCGTTCGACCCGTACCTCTACTTCTCCGACGCCGACGAGGAGATCGCGCAGGGATCGAACCTGCCCCGCCCCGAGGTGCGCCACTACTTCCGGCGGCGGCTGAACGTGCTGCTCACCCCGCCGGGCTACGACGCCATCCACCTGCTGGGCGGCACCACGAAGGACTCGCTCGCCGACCTGGACCGCATCTACAAGTCGGTGCGCTACAACTATCAGGATATCCTGAACGCGGAAGCGGGCGGCATCGAGGTGAACAAGCCGGAGGCGACCGCCGAACAGCCCACCGGCAGCGAAAAGGTGCGTGCTTGGTGGGAGCAGCAGCGGCAGGCGCAGCCCACGGTGCGCGACCGGCAGGCGCGGCGGGAGGCATTCGGCGAGGGTCGCTACTTTGGCGTCTCGGTGCGCGATCCGGCCTTCTTCGACTACTTCGAGCGGAAGTACGACGTGGAGTACTACCTCTTCATCAACCAGTTCGAGGTCAAGACGGACTATGAGAACTGCCTCGACCGGGCTGCCAACGACTACGAGCGCCACTTTTTAGTGCACTTCTCCGTCTTCGACGCCGAAGGGAAGCAGGTGGCGGGCAACAAAGTCAAGGTCTACTACCACTCCAGTGCCGACCGCATTCAGCGCATCCTGGCCGACAACATGCCGCCCATGGCCGATGCCATCATCCGCGCCGTGCCCGCCCCGAATTAGCGCAAATCGCTCGCTTTGATTGTCCGGCTCCACTGCTCCCCACCGTTTGCGTCGAGGATGCGGATTTGTAGCTGCCGGTCGCGCCGGGGTCCGCTCACCGTCAGGAGCCCGAAGTTGCGGACGCTCACCAGCGTGTTCTCCTCTTGCAGGTAGTTGCCCTCGTTATTGGGGGCATGCGTGCCGGCCGTCAGCGGCGAGCAGGTGATGTCGTAGAGCGGGTAGGTGCCGCGCCGCTTCAGCACGGTCAGCTCGGAGTGGTGGCGGTCGCCGTTGAGGAAGATCACGCCGGGGATGTCGTTCTCGCGGATCAGCCGCAGCAGGTCGGCCCGCTCTTCGGGATAAGTGGCGTAGTTCTCGTATACCGCCGCCGGGTTCAGCACCTGTCCACCGATGCAAACAAACTTAAACGGGGCCTGGCTCGACACCAGCGCGTCGATCAGCCACTCGATCTGTGCTTCGCCGAGCAGGTCGCGGTCTGCCGCTTCGCGGTTGTTGGGGGTGCGGTGGTAGCGGTCGTCCAACAAAAAGAACTCCACGTCGGCCCACTGAAAGTGCCCCGTGATGCCCCCCGTGCCGGTCACGTCCCAGTTCAGGTTGGGCCAGAAGTCACGAAAAGCCTCGTAGGTGATCTCCTTCTGCGCAAAGCTGCGGTCCGAGTCGTTGGGGCCGTAGTCGTGGTCGTCCCAGATGGCGTAGTGGTGCGTCGAGGCCAGCAGCGGCTGTACCTCCGGCAGCGAGCGGGTGTGCGTATAGCGGTGGTAGACGCCCGTGCGCGTGTTCCAGTCGGCGTTGCGCAGGTAGGTGTTGTCGCCGAGCCACACCATGAAGTCGGGCCGCGCCTCGTGGATGGTTCCGAAAATCTCGTAGCCGCCGCCGTAGCCCTCGCCGGGACGGTCGTAGGCCTCCTCGTTGACGTAGTGACAACTGCCCAGCGCGAAGGTGAACGCCGGCGGGTCGGTGCGATACTGCCAGAGCGGCTGGCTCTGAAATTCGAGCGGATAGTCGCACGTCCGGCGGCGGTTGTCGATGAACAGTTCGTAGCGGTAGCGCTTGCCCGGCAGCACCTGGTCGGCGATCAGCGTGGCCGTGTGGCCCTCTTCCCGGCGCGTGCGGTAGTCGGCGGTGCGGTAGCGGGTGCCGGGGCGGTCGGCCTCGTAGTACTCGAAGCGCACGGTGGCCGGGGCGGTGGTCTGCACCCAGAGGGCGACCTCGCGCATCTCGGAGTAGCCCACCATCGGGCCGGATTGCAGGGTGGGGCCGAGGCGCTGTGCCGCTGCGGGTAAGGTCAGCAGAAAGAGCAGGGGGAGGAGGGTTCGCATGGGTCAAAAGTAGGGTCCACCCGCCCGCTTCACTCACCGGATTGCGGGGTTTTTCGACGTAAGGTCCGGCGGCGACGACGCGCCGCGAGCAGCCCGCCCGGTGGCGGCTCCGGAAACCTCGCATGGGTCGCCCGGCCCCTGAGGCGGCGGGTGTGTCGGCGGGTGATACCTTGAAGGAAAATCGACGACACCAAACCCCATCGGCCATGAAGAAATGGTTTTTCCTCCTGCTCATCGGTACCGCGCTGTCCGCTCCGGCCCAGGCGCAAGACAAGGAGCTCGAGAAGCAAGAAAAGAAAGAGTGGGCCAAGAAGCTTAAGGATACCGACCCACTGGCGTTCAAGGCGATGGTCGAGCAGATCGAAGACCTGAAGATCGAAAGCGCCCAACTGCGCGAGACCGTCACCGCCAAGCAGCGCGAGGTAGACGAAGCCACCGCCGCCACCGCTGACCTGCGCGCCGAACTGGCCGAGGCCAAGGC
>JBARYS010000373.1:0-5175 GCA_049648155.1 Catalinimonas sp.
GGCGGTAAGGCGCGCCGTCGGGCGTGCGGAAGGTCCGCAGCTCGGCCTCCATCCGGCGGAGGGGCGCGTGGTGCGGATCGTCGGGGCGGTCGCAGGCCACGTAACAGATCGTTGTTGGGTCGCAAAAGCGCGCCAGTGTGTCCACGTGCGCGTCCGTATCGTCGCCCGCCAGTGCGCCGTGGTGCAGCCAGAGCACACGCTCGGCCCCCAGCCAACGGCGCAGAGCGCGCTCAATTTCTTCTTTTGACAGGTGCGGGTTGCGGTTGGGAGAGAGCAGACACTCGGCCGTGGTGAGCACCGTGCCGCGCCCGTCGGTATCGACCGAGCCACCCTCCAGCACCAGCGGCGGGCGGAGCAGGGGCACGCCGCCGAACGCCCCCGCCGCGTGCAGCCTGCCCGTGAGCAGGTTGTCGCGGTCGGCAGCGAACTTCAGTCCCCAGCCGTTGAACATAAAGTCGAGCACCCGGGCGGCAGTGCCCTCAAGCACGACGAGGCCGCCGTGGTCGCGCGCCCAGGTGTCGTTCGAGGGGAGTTCGTAAAGGTGCAGGTGCTGCGGCGGGCAGTCGCGCAGCAGCGGGCGCACGCGGGCCTCGTCGTCGCACACCACCAGCAGCGGCTGCCGGCGGCTGATCTCTTCGGCGAGGCGCACGAACGTGGGCGTAACGCGGTCCAGCAGCGGCCCCCAGTCGCCCGCGGCGTGGGGAAAGGTTAACTGCACACCACGCTGCGGCTCCCACTCGGCGGGCCAGCGGTAGGTCGTTTCGGGCATGGGTGCAAGTTCGCCCGGCGGGGTGAAACGCAACCGCCCCTCGTACGCCGAAAGGGCAAGCGGGGGGCGGTTGTAATGGTTGGAACGAGCAGGCAGCCGTTTCGAACCGACGTAACTCGGAGTCGAGCCCGGGAAAGCCCCGGTCGTCGTCTTCGGAGAGGGCAGGATCGGCAAAAACTGTCGACTAGTTGATCGACGAGAACCACTCCTGCGACTTCTCGCCGACCAGCGGCACGGCCTTCATCCGGCCCTGCACGGCGGCAATGAAGCCCAGCACCCAGAGCACCAGCAGGCCCAGCGAGCCGACCAGCCAGACGATCTGCCCCAGGATGGGAATGATGTTGATGAAGCTCAGAGCGAAGGCGGCCAGCATTAGCGTGAGCGACTGCCGCAGGTGGAAGGCGTTGAGCTGCGACTTGTTCTTGGCGTCGTTGTTGAGCACCAGCGCAATCACCCAGCCGACCAGCGTCAGGTACGATACGAAGGCAATCCACTTCGACTCTTCGCGCACCACCGGAATGCCGTCGGCGGCGGTGGCGGGCCGGTGGAAGTCGCTCGTCTGTCCGGCGCTGCCGTTGTGGGCGTGGAAGCCGTGCTGGGAAGTCTCTTGCTCGGTAAGGGGTTTTTGAAAGTCGCTCATCGTCGTACGGTTAGGGTGTAGGAAGCGTCGAACGAGGGTTTATGGAGCCGGCTGCGAGAGGTAAACACCCGTTCGCCGCAATGACGATTTTTTGTGAGACCACCCGGGGTGGCTCTTCTCCTTTCCGTACCGCCGGTCGGGGTGGTTTTGTGGCCGGAAACGCGATTTAAGGCTACTTTGCACCCGGAAAACCATTTTCCGGTACTCTCGCGCCTTTTTTACGTTCGAACGCATGAATTTCCTCGCCCTCGACTTTGAGACCGCCAGCGCCCGCCGCGACAGCATCTGCGAGGTGGGCATCGCACACGTGGCGAACGGCGAGGTGGTCGAGACGCGTGCCTGGCACGTGCGGCCCGAACCCAACTATTTCGCTTGGCAGAACACGCGCATCCACGGCATCGACGCGGCGATGGTGGCCGACGCCCCCACGTTCGGCGAACTCTGGCGGGAGATCGGCCCGCGTTTCGACGGCTGCACGCTGATCGCCCACAACGCTTCGTTCGACCTGAGCGTGCTGCGCCACGGCCTACAAGGCTACGGGCAGCCCTTCCCGACGCTGCGCTACGCCTGCACCGTGCAACTGGCGCGGCGGGCCTGGCCGGGGCAGCCTTCGTACAGTCTCGGCAAGATCGCCCCCTGGCTGGGCATCGACCTGCAGCACCACTCGGCCGCCTCCGACGCCCGCGCCGCCGCCCTGCTCGTGCTGCGCGCCGCCGAAGCACACGGGGCCGAAAGTTTCGACGCGCTGGCGGCGCACTTTTCGCTGTACACGGGCCGGCTCTTTGCCGACGGCTGGGTGCCGCCCGGTAATGCCACGCCCCGACGAAAATCTACCGAGCTACCGACGACCGACTCTGCGCCGGGTGCTGCCGATCCTAGTCACCCGTTCTACCGCCGCCAGGTGGTGTTTACGGGGCGCGCCAGGGACCTGAGTCGCGCCGAGGTGCAGCGCCGCGTGCGGGCGGTGGGGGGCTGGTGCGGCGAGCGCGTCACCTTCGACACGCACTTTCTGGTGATGCTCGGCCCGTCCCGGCCGGGACGCGAGAGCGCCAAGGCCCGCGCGGCGGCGCGCTACCGGGCCGCCGGCGCGAACATTCAGGTGCTCTCGGAGGGTGAGTTTATGGCGCGTACGCCCTGAACGCCCGGCTGTCTACCTTTGGGCACCGCATGCGCCTCGACCCCGCCCCCTTTATCCTTAAGTACCGCCTCTGGCTGATCCTGCTGCTGCTGGCTTATGCCGCCTTCATGGGCTACCAGGGCACCCGGCTGCAGATGTCGTACAGCTTCGGTAAGGTGGTGCCCGCCGACGACCCCGATCTTCAGTATTACCAGGCCTTTCGCGAGCAGTTCGGTGAGGACGGTAACGTGCTGGCCATCGGCCTGCAAGACAGCTCGGTCTTTGAACTGGAGAACTTCCGGCGGCTGAAGTACTTCGCCGACGCCGTCGAGGAGGTGGCGGGCGTGGAGCAGGTGGTGGCGCTGCCTCGGCTGCTGCGGCTGGCGCGCGACAACCCCAACCGGACGTTCCGCTTCGACCCGCTTTTCGACCCGCTGCCCGACACGCAGGCCGCCCTCGACAGCCTGCTGGACGTGTCGCGGACGTTGAAGTTCTACGAGGGGCGGCTGCTGAACGACAGCACGCAGGCGCTGGCGATTCTAGTTACGCTCGACGCGGCGGTGCTCAACTCGGAAGATCGCTTCGAACTGCTCGACGACGTGCTCATGCTGGGACGGGAGTTTACAGACGCCACCGGCATCCGACTGCACTACGCCGGGCTGCCCTTCGTGCGGGCGGTGATGACCACTAAGGTGAAAAAGGAGCTCAACTTCTTCCTGATTCTTTCGGTAGTGGTCACGGCCGTGATCCTGTTCGTCTTCTTCCGCGCCCTCAACGCGGTGGTGTTTCCCCTGATTGTGATCGGCATCACGATCCTCTCGACCATGGGCACGCTGGCGCTGTTCGGCTACCAGGTGACGCTGCTCACGGGCCTACTGCCGCCCATTCTGGTGGTGATCGCGGTGCCCAACTGCATCTACCTGATCAACAAGTACCACCTCGAATTTGCCAAGCACGGCGACCAGACGCGGGCGTTGCAGTACGTGATTCGCCGCATCGGGGTGGTCACGCTGCTGACCAACGCCACCACCGCCGTGGGCTTCTTGGTGCTGGCCTTCACCAACATCGCCATCCTGCGTGAGTTCGGCGTGGCGGCCAGCCTCAACGTGTTCGTCACTTTTGTGGTGAGCATCATCTTCATCCCGGCGGTGTACGCCTACATGCCGCCGCCCAACCGCCGCCACCTGCGCCACCTGGAATTTAAGGCGACGGGCTCGCTCATCCGTGGCCTCGATATCCTGGTGAGCCGCCACCCGCTGCTGATATT
The DNA here is from genome assembly GCA_049648155.1 of Catalinimonas sp. GTDB lineage: Bacteria > Bacteroidota > Bacteroidia > Cytophagales > Flexibacteraceae > JBARYS01. The sequence continues at coordinate 3,794 of JBARYS010000373.1, forward strand.
TTGCGTCACGGGGCTGGTGGTGGTGGTGTCGTTGATCGGCGCGTTGCGGATCAAAGCTATCTCTTACATGGTCGACGACCTGCCCGCCGAGAGCGAAATCCGGCAGGACCTCGCCTTCTTTGAGCGCAACTTCGTCGGGGTGATGCCCTTCGAGGTGGTGATCGACACCGGCAAGCCGAAGGGCGCGCTCGACCTGAAGAACCTCCGCACCGTCGACGAGCTGAACGCCTTTCTGTCCGCGCAACCGGAGATTGCGCCCTCCATCTCGGTGGTCGACTACCTCAAGGCCGCCCGGCAGGCGTTTTACAACGACAACCCGGCCTTCTACGGCCTGCCCACCAACCAAGACAAGAACTTCATCTTGAGCTACCTCAGCCGACAGTCGCAGGGGGCGGGCAGCACCGAGGTGAGCCTACAGGATGCCTTTGTCGACTCCACCGGGCAGCAGCTACGGCTTTCGTTCAAGGTGCAGGACGTCGGCTCGGTGCGCCTCGACGCGCTGATGGAGGAGGTGGTGCGCCCCGGCGTCGACAGCCTGCTGCTCGACACGGGGCTGGAGGCGACCGTGACGGGCACCACGCTGCTGTTCATCAAGGGAAACGATTACCTGATCCGCAACCTACGGTCGAGTCTGCTGATCGCCATTGGGCTGATCGGCCTCATCATGGCGGCGCTGTTCGGTAACTTCCGGATGATCCTCATCTCGCTGGTGCCCAACTTGGTGCCGCTGTTGATCACGGCGGGGCTGATGGGGTACTTCAACATCCCTCTCAAGCCGAGCACGGCGCTGATCTTCAGCATCGCCTTCGGCATCTCGGTCGACGACTCGCTGCACTTCTTGGCCAAGTACCGGCAGGAGCTGCGGTTGCACGGCCACTTCGTGCCCAAGGCGGTGTCGGTGAGCATCCTGGAAACCGGCCCGAGCATGTTGTACACCTCGCTGGTGCTGTTCGCGGGCTTCGTGATCTTCTCGCAGTCGGAGTTTGGCGGCACGGTGGCGCTGGGCGTGCTGGTGTCGACCACGCTGCTGTTCGCCATGCTGGCCAACTTGGTGCTGCTGCCTACGCTGCTGCTCTACCTGGACCGCGCCCGGCAGTCGACCGACTTCGAGCCGCTCATCGAGCATTACGAGGACTTTTACCACGCCGGCGAAGACGAGGAGATCGACCTCGACCGCATTGGGCTGGGGGGGGAGAGGCGCTAGCGAGACGCCGGCCGAGAACTCAGGGCGGCATGGAGAGTGTTGTCCCAAGCCCACCACCACCTAAGCTCGACTTTAGCCCTTTCAGGCAGCGGCCGTAATCATCTGGTAAAGCCAGCAGTATCCGGGGGGAGAACTTCCAACCTGCCCGTCGAGGGCCGATGTTGTCAGATCATTATGC
>JBARYS010000374.1:0-7949 GCA_049648155.1 Catalinimonas sp.
TGGTCAATGAACTCAATGACGTTTTTAGTCGATTCGATGAAATAATGGAAGAAACGGAAGTTGAAAAGATTGAAACAATTGGTGATGCATATATGGCAGCATGTGGTCTTGAAAAAGAAATGACAAATCATGGTGCAAACTGTATTAGAGCAGCACAAATGATGCTCTCCTATCTTGAGGAGAGAAATAAAAGCCATGAAATAAAATGGAGAATGCGGGTTGGAATACATTCAGGAATGGTAGTAGCAGGTGTGGTAGGTAAAAAGAAATTTTCTTACGACCTTTTTGGAGACACACTAAATACTGCCAGCAGAATAGAATCAGCTGGTGAAGCAGGTAAAATCAATATATCTTCATCCACCTATGAACTGATTAAAAACGAGTTTACATGTCTTTCTCGTGGAAAGATCTATGCAAAGGGAAAAGGAGAATTGGCAATGTATTTTGTAAAATAAACTGTAGCTAACATTGTGTATAATGCATACCCTTCGGGATACGCAACATACACAAACCTTTATGCCTCACCAAAAAAACGCAACAAAAACAAATAACAAAAAAAAGACAATGGATAAAATCGCATTAATTACGGGAGTAAGCCGAGAAATGGGACTTGGCTATGAAACAGCGAAGCAATTGAAAGAACTCGGTTACAAGGTTCTTATTACCGCTCGTGACCGTAAAAAGGTATCAGAACTTGCCGATAATATTGACGTTGATGCACGACAATTGGACATAACAAATGACCATTCTGTTAACCAACTCGCTAAGGACATTGAAACAGAGTTTGGAAAATTAGATGTTCTAATAAATAATGCAGGTGCATTCTTCGACCAAGGTGCAGAACCACTTTCAGCTGACCTTGAATTTATAAAAGACGCTCTTGATACGAACCTGTTAGGTGCTTGGAGAATGATTAAGGCATTTCACACCTTGCTTGATAAAAGCGACCAGCCAAGAATTGTAAATGTTTCAAGCGGTGCAGGTTCATTTGAAGACCCTGTTTTTGGACTTGCTTATCATTTCAGCAAAGTTCCAGTATACGGAATCACAAAACTTGCGCTGAACGGACTAACAGTGAAACTTGCAACACAACTTAAAGAAAGTAAAATCAAAATAAATTCCGTTGACCCAGGCTTTACAGCCACTTATCCAGGCACAGAAGAATATGGAGCACGACCGGTAGAAAAAAGTGCAAAAGGAATTGTCTGGGCAGCTACTTTACCTGATGACGGACCTTCAGGTGGATTTTTCAAAGACGGAGAACCAAAGAGCTGGTAATGGAGTCGTATAATAATGTAAAAACTTTTTACGCAAAGTTCAAAAATGAATGACGAGAATGGTTGGATAAAAATCATCAATCGGAGAAATTAGTGTGGCTAATAATTTACAAGAAATAGGAGTTACGCGCTTTGCGCTACAAAGCGCGTAACTCCTATTATATTTGGGATTGCCGGCTGAGTTGTATCCGTTCTTGACGATTTTAGTAGACTGACACTTTCTGCAAGATATTGCTTTAGTTACCATAGCTGGAATATTTAATTATTGAGCAACTGCAAAACTCCACCACCAAATTTTGCGTCTCTGCGGTGGGTAGACGTTGCCGGCGTTGAACGGGCCTGCGGGGTTACATTTACGCTTCTCTCTTCTGCCCATGCACTACTTCACCCTAATTCTCCTGCTTTCGACGCTCGTTGCCCCGCTGGCCCGCGCCCAGACCCGGGCCGACGACGTGCAGACGTTCACCCTCGACAACGGCATGAAGGTGCTGGTGCTTGAAGACCACTCCATTCCGAACGCCAACATGTACCTGTTCTGGCGGGTGGGGTCGCGCAACGAGTACCCCGGCATCACGGGCGTGTCGCACTTCTTCGAGCACATGATGTTCAACGGCTCGAAGAACTACGGCCCCAAGCAGTTCGACCGCGTCATGGAGGCCGCCGGCGGCAGCAACAACGCCTACACCACCAACGACGTGACCGTCTACACCGACTGGTTCCCCAGCAGCAGCCTGGAGCAGATGTTCAAGCTGGAGGCCGACCGCATCGCCCACCTCGACATCGACTCAGCCATGGTCGAGAGCGAGCGCGGCGTGGTGCTCTCGGAGCGCAGCACGGGCCTGGAGAACTCAAACTTCCGCTACCTCTCCGAGCAGGTGCAGGCGGTGGCCTTCTTCGCGCACCCCTACAAGTGGTCGGTGATCGGTTACGAGTCGGACATCAAGGCGTGGACGCAAGCCGACCTGGAGCGCTACTTCCGCACCTACTACGCGCCTAACAACGCCGTGGTCGTGATCGTGGGCGACGTCACGGTGCCGCGCGTGAAGGAGCTGGCCGAGCGGTACTTCGAGCCGATCCCGGCGCAGCCCGCCCCCGGGACGGTGCGCACCGTTGAGCCGCCGCAGCAGGGCGAAAAGCGGCTGGTGGTGCACAAGGCGGTCTCGTCGCCCAACGTGATGCTGACCTACCACACGCCCGCCGCCGACCACGAAGACTACCACGCCCTCGAACTGTTGGCGGCGGTGCTGTCGAGCGGAAACTCGTCGCGCCTCACCAAGGGCCTCGTGTTCGACCGCCCCCTGGCCACGCGCGTGTTCGCCTACCAACCCGTCACGTTCGACCCGAACCTGTTCACCCTCTACGCCGTGGCCGGCGGCGGCGTCACGCCCGACTCGCTCGAAGCCGCCCTGTTGGCCGAGATCGAACGCGTCAAGCAGGACGGCGTGACCGCCCGCGAGCTGCAAAAGGTCAAGAACCAGAAGCTAATGCAGTTCTACGACGAGATCGAGACCATCGACGGCAAGGCCGACGCGCTGGGCACCTACGAGCTCTTCTTCGGCGACTACCGCGCGTTGTTTAACGCCCCCGAGCGCTTCAACGCCGTCACGGCCGAAGACATCCAGCGGGTGGCGCGCACCTATTTTACCGACGAGAACCGCACGGTGGGCTACCTGGTGGCGAAGGAAGGAACGGCGCAATAAGCAGTAAGATGTGGCTGCGAACGACAAACCTTTTTATCGTCCTTCTGCTCGTCGGCGTCGGCTGCACCTCTCCCCGGGAAAGGGAGGGTGATGCCTCCGAAGGTGCCGACGCGTCCGTGCTTATCAACGACCCGCCCCCGCCCACCGACTACCTGCCGCCGGTCGATGAGTCGCCGGGCGTGCTCACCTTCCGCCCCGAGCGGGAGGCGGCCATCCTGGTGGGCGAGAACATCATGGCGCTGGATACCGCGCTGCGCGCCCGACGGGACGTATCGTTGCGTGAGGGCCAAAACGTCGAGGTAACGGGCGTGTCGCGCGGGCTCTACGACACCGAAGCAGACTACTGCCGGGCCTTCCGCTACGTGCGCATCCAGACCGACGGCGAGGAGGTGATTGTGAGCGGACGGCACGTCTACACCCTCACGGCGGGGGTGGCCGACACCACGTTCATCGCCGGCAACACGCTGTTCGCGGTGCTGCGCACCGAGTACTACGGAATTGGAGCCGACGACAAGGACGGGCCGACCTTTTGCTCGGCTTACCGGGAGCCCGTCGTGATCAAGAACCTGAATACGAACCGTTATCGCCTCGTGCCGGTGGCGGCCAATCGCTACTCCGAACGCGCCACCCACGGCGGCACCTTCGCTTACCTTGAACTTTGGAACAACGACCGGGGCCGCGACGAGATCGCGCACGTAGAGACGTCCGGCACCGGCGTTTTACTGCGCGTGCGCCGCCGTATGCAAGAAGAGCGCCTCGACTACGAAGTCTTGCTGACCCCTCAAAACCAAAAATGGACGGCGCGCTACCTGAGCTACCCGGACGCCACGACCGCTGCCGGTGGCTGACGCGGCGCACTCAACCTCATTGCCCTCCTCTCCCTTTCTTGCTGAAGACCGTATCCCATGAAAACCCACACCTTCCTGCTGCTGCTGCTGCTCCCCCTTACGCTGCGCGCCCAGAGCTACCGCCTGCCCGACTACGAAAAGTTTACGCTCAAAAACGGCCTCACGGTCTACCTGATGGAGCAGCACGAGGTGCCGCTGATTTCGGTGGCGATGGCCTTCGACGCGGGGGCGGTCTACGACGGGCCGGGGCGGGCCGGACTGGCTAACCTCACGGCCGACGCGCTCCTGTACGACACGCCCACCCGCACTAAGGCCGAGATCGAGGAGCAGCTCGACTTTCTGGGGGCCGACCTGAGCACGTACGCCACCAAGGAGAACGCCCGCCTGCGGATGGCATTCTCCGCCAAAGACCGCGACGAGGTGCTCGCCATCCTGCGCGAGGTCGTCACGCGGCCCGCCTTCAACGCCGAGGAGATCGCCAAGCGCCAAGACCGGTTCGTGCAGGAGCTGGCGCAGGCCAAAGAGAGCCCCCGCCGGGTGATCGGCGCGTACTTCGACCGTTTCGTGTATGGCGACCACCCCTACGCCTCGCCGGTCGGTGGCACACGCGGCACGGTGGCCGACCTCACGCGCGACGACGTGGTGCGCTTCTACCAGCAGCACTACGGCCCCGGCAACGCCGCTCTGACGGTGGTGGGCGACTTCGACGCGAAGGAGATGAAGCGCCGCCTCGGCAAGCTGTTCGGCGACTGGAACGCGCAGACTATTACTACCGCGCCCGTGCCGGAGCCTGTGCTCAGCTTCGACGCGGCGCGCGTGCTGCTGGTCAACAAGGGCGACGCCCGCGAGACCACCTTCCTGATCGGCGGGCCGGGCGTGCCGCGCCGCCACCCCGACTACGTCGCCATCCAGGTGGTCAACACGGTGCTGGGGGCGCGCTTCACCTCGTGGCTCAACGACGCGCTGCGCGTCAACAGCGGCCTTACCTACGGCGCGCGCAGTGGCTTCGACACCGAGCGGCGGGGTGGCACGTTCACGATCTCGACCTTCACGGCCAACGCCACCACCGAGCAGGCCGTCGACCTGGCCCTGCACGTGCTCGACAGCCTGCACCACCACGGCATCGACGCGGCCACGCTGCGGTCGGCGCAGAACTACGTGAAGGGCGGCTACCCGCCGGAGTACGAGACCTCCGGGCAACTGGCGGGCCTGCTGCTCGACATGTTCACCTATGACTTCGACGAGAGCTTCATCAACAACTTTCAACAGAACGTGGACGGCCTGACGGTGACGAACGTCCGCCGCGTAATCGACGAGCACTTCCCCAAAGGCAAGCTGCAGTTCGTCATGGTCGGCAAGGCCGAAGAGATCCGCGACGTGGCGAAGAAGTACGGCGCGGTGACCGAGAAGGAGATCACGGACGAAGGGTTTTGAGCGGCCGCTGATGCTTTTGCGTCCTGCCTGGTTTGTGTGCCGTGTCGACATCCGTTACGGCTACCCTCCGGTGTGTGGCCTACCCGCCGACGAACACGCCGGGTAAGCTCATCGATCCGCCGGGACGTGCCCGCAACGAACGTACAGCACGTGCCCCACCCGGTCGATGTGGGCGATCAGGTCGGCGTTCTTGATCTGACCCAACACTGAAACGTCGCACTTGTAGGGGAGCAGCAGGTCATCGAGCGCCGCTTCGATCTCAAACTATAGGTCCAAGTCGATGCACTCGCCCACCAGCGCCAGGTCGACGTCGGAATGAGGGCGGTGGGTCCCCGTGGCCCGGGAGCCGTACAGCACCACGCGCTCAACCGCCAAGAATCGACTGAAGACGTCGCCCAGACGCATAATCTCAGTCTGTGTCAGCCCGGTGTCTTTCGTGAGTAGCGTCATCTCTCCATTCCTTTTTCGCGCATCGTTGCCGCGAAGGTCCGAAAGGCGGAGTAGTCGTCGCCGATGCGGTCGAAGATCGCCTCGGCGGTATCTTCGTTGTACGTATGCGAAGTTTGGTTGCGGCTGCCGATCATGGCCATCCAGGTGTGGCCGTCGGCGATCAGCCCTATTCGCAGGGCTTCACGGGTGGCGTCGCGGCTGCCGCCTACGTCGGGGTTGCCCTGATACCGGGCGTAGTCCTTCATCACGTTCCAGGCCAGTTCGTGCGTGCACTCAAAGCGCTGGATCAGCCCTTCTCTAAACATTTCCTTCACCACCGTATCGCCCGCCGGCGACGGGTTCGCACGCATCCATTCGACCGCCTCGGTCAGCTTGGCAAACGCCTTCTCAAAGTTGCCGAAGCGCTGCTTCCACCTTGCGTCTTCTGCCATGGCTCAATGCAAATTGAAGTCGGGAAGGTAGTCTATACGCTCCACCGATGTGGACCTTGGCCGGCGGCAGATCGTCGTTCACGAAACGATGATCTCGAATGAACCAACGCAACGACCTCGGAGGTCTACCGAGACGACGTCTTAGCCTACCTCCGAGGTGTGATGGGCATCAATAGCGCAAAGTGAATTTACGCTCGGCCGGTGCGTCTACCCACCGTAGTGGTGCTCGGTCTCCCACTCGACCAGCGGCTCGGCGTCTTGCCGCACGCCGGCGTTCACCACGCGGCCGATGAACAGCATGTGGTCGCCGTTGAGCGTCACGGCCTCGTCGAGTTCGCACTCGATGTAGGCGAGCGCTTCCTTCAGTAGCGGGCAAGTGGTGAGGCCGTCTTCGAAGGCGTGGCCGTCGAGCGTGTGGTCGCCCACCTCGGTCTTTCCGGCGAACTGCTCGACCATCGCGCGGTTGTCTTTGCCCAGCACGTTCACGGCGAAGTGTTGGCTCTTCTGGATGGTCTCGTTCAGGTCGGCGGACTTCTGCACCGCCACGGCCACCAACTGCGGCTCGAACGACACCTGCGTCACCCAACTCACGGTGCCGGCGGCGAGCCAGTCTTCGGTGCGGGTCGAAAGTTCGGCGGCGCTCTTGCGCGAGGTCAGCACGTGGAAGCCGTAGGTAATCTTTTGCAGCGCCTTCGAGCGCTCTTCTGCGTTATGAGTATTCTGCATGGTAGAAAAAGCTGTTTCCCTCTTTCTACGCACCCGCCCCGAATGCGTTGAGCCAAGCTTCTCAGCACCCAAAAGATCAAAAGACCAGCCAACCGAAGAATCAAGCGATCGAAGAGCCGGGTATTGCCTCCACGACCCGCTCCAGCCCGAGCCCCCGCGACCCCTTCAGCAGCACGTGCGCGCCCTGCGGTGGGTGCGCCTCCAGCCACGCCAGCAGGGCCGCGCGGTCGGTAAAGTGGTGGCTGCCCGGCGCGGCCGCGTGGGTGTGGTGCGTTTCCTCACCGCAGAGCAGCACCAGGTCAAAGCGCAGGTCGCGCAGCAGTTCGCCCAGCGCGCGGTGCTCGGTTTCACTTTCGGCCCCCATTTCGAGCATGTCGCCGAGGACGACCACCTTTCGTTCGGCCGGCAGGCGGGCGAAGCTCCGGAGGGCGGCTTCCATCGACGAGGGGTTGGCGTTGTAGGCGTCGAGCAGCACCACGTTGCTTCCCCGGCGCACCAGTTGCGAGCGGTTGTCGGCGGGCTGGTAGGCCGCCACGGCCGCCCGGGCGTCGGCGTCGGCCACCCCGAAGTGCTCCCCCACGCAGAGGGCGGTGGCGAGGTTGGCGAAGTTGTAGTCGCCGAACATCTGCGTCTCGACCTCGCCGCCGGCCGTGCGCAGGCGCAGGAAGAAGTCCGACGGCAGCGACTCCACCACGTAGTCGTCGTCGGGATAGCGCACCACCCGGGGCACGGCGGCGGCAAGGCCCGCCAGGTAAGGCTCGCGCGTGTTGACGAAGGCCGTGCCCCCGGTGCGGGCCAGGAAGTCGAACATCTCGCCGTTGGCACGGGCCACGCCCGCCACGCTGCCGAACCCTTCGAGGTGGTCGCGCCCCACGTTCGTGATCAGGCCGTGCGTGGGGCGGGCGATCTCACACAGAGCGGCAATTTCGCGGGGGGCGTTCGCGCCCATCTCTACCACGGCCACCTCCACGCCGGGCGGTAGTGCCAGCAGCGTCAGCGGCACGCCGATGTGGTTGTTGAGGTTGCCACGCGTGGCGAAGGTGCGGTACTTGCGCGCCAGCACGGCCGCGATCAGCTCCTTGG
>JBARYS010000375.1:0-5685 GCA_049648155.1 Catalinimonas sp.
GGCGGGAAGGTGGTCGGCGAAGGCCGCTTCGAGCGAGTCTTGTTGCCGGTAGTGCGCTTGCAGGGCCACGAGGAAGTGACGGGCGTCGACCGCGTTGAACGTGCGGTGCCGGAAGTCGAGAAAGCGGTTGCGGTCGCGCACGGTGTGGTTCAGCACGAAGTCGTGCGGTGTGCCGCCCATTCGGTCGATCAGCTCACCCCCCTTTTGCAGGATCACCGGCCGCTGCCCCCAGGCCAACATCGCTACCCAAAAGCCGACGATCTCGCGGTCGGCGCGGGCCGTGAAGCGGTGCGGCAGGCTGATCGGGTCGACGGCGACAAAGGCGGGGCGGTTGTGGTGGTCGTGGGCGGCGTCGAGGTGGGCCTTCAGACGGCGGTCGGCGGGGGAGAGGGCGGGCACGTCCGTGAAAGTAGCGCGCGTGCTTAGTTACTGGAAGCGAAGCTACGGACGGCTGTGCTCTGATGGCTACAAAGAGAACGATCCTGGTGAGCAAGCATGTTTGGGGGATTCAACACGAAGAGCTCAACACCAACGCGATCACAATGAACCACTGTGTGAGCACCGTGCTGCTGTGCACCGTGCTGCTGTGCACCCTGCTGCTGGGCTGCGCGGCCACGGCTCAGCCCGGCGGCACGAAGAGACCAGCCGACGCCGACGCCGCGCCCGGGCTGCTCTGGCGCATCACGGGCGAGGGGCTCGCCGCGCCCTCGTACCTCTACGGCACCATCCACGCCGTCTGCGCCGACGAACTGGTGGTAAACGATGCCACCAAGCGCGCTTTTGAGGCTACCGGGCGCGTGGCGCTGGAGATCGACCTCGACGACCCTGCCACGATGATGACGATCCAGCAGCGGATGGCTACGCCCGGCGGGGAGAAGATGGCCGACGTGCTCTCCGCCGACGACTACGCCTTCGTGAAAGCGTTCTTCGCCGACTCACTGGGGGTAAACCTGGATCAGGTGCAGCAGATGCCGCCCATGATGTTGACGTCGATGGTGTTTCCGAAGCTGCTCGACTGTACGCCGCAGGCCTACGAGATGGTCTTCATGAGTATGGCCCGCGCGGCCGAAAAGGAGATCGTGGGCGTGGAGACGGCCGCCGACCAGATGGACGCCGTCGCGTCGGTTCCCTACGCCGAGCAGGCCAAGATGCTGGTGGAAATGGTGCGCAACTACGAGGAGTCCCGCGCCCAAATGCGGGCGCTCGTCACGGCCTACCACACCGGCAACTTGCGGCCCGTCTACCAAATGATGATGGAGACCATGCCCAACGCCGAGGCGTTCGAAGAGGTCTTCCTGATTCAGCGCAACCGTAACTGGATTCCCGTCATCGGGCGGATGGCGCGCGAGGAGCCTACCTTCTTCGCCGTCGGCGCGCTGCACCTGGGCGGTGAGACGGGCGTGATCCGGCTGCTGCGCGAGGCGGGCTACACCGTTGAGGTGATGCAGTAAGGTAGGCTCCCTCGTAAGCCTTGGCACAAGCAGGAGCGCGTACTCACGACGCCACCCGGGCGTTGCGCACGTCGACGATCTGCCGCCGCTTGCTGGGGCTGTAGGTGTTGAAGTATCCCGAAAGAATCCAGCGGGCGATCTGCCCCAAAATCAGCTCTTCGTCCGACTTGCCGCGCTTGTCGCGCCGGTAGACGCGTCGGGGGTGGCGGCGCATGTCCTCCACGTAGCGGCGGGCGCGCTCGTACTGTTCGGGCGTGTAGGTGAGGCGAAAGGTGGTCTCGACGGTCTGTATGCGCTTGGACGTAATGGGAAACGACGGGCAAAAACAGTCGTACCGAAGAAAAGTCTGCGGAAAGGGACCGGCGGCACGGCGGGTGGGCGGCTCAATCGGGGTGCTCGGCGGGGGCTTCGTTCCGCGCCCAGCGGCGCAGGCAGAAGTACTGTAGGTTGTGCTTACGGCCCGTTGAGGCGGTGAAGCCCCAGATCACGCGCGTCTCCCCGCCGAAGATGTCGTTCACCAGGTCACGCCGCCCCTTGTAGACCACCTTGCCGTCGAGGTAGACCGTGATGAGTTGCTCCTCCGGCTCCCAACGAAAGCGGAAGTCGTGCAGGTAGTTGTCCTCTAGGTCGTAGGTGCCGTCGCCGTCGTTCCAGTAGTTCTGGTGCAGGCTCACGCCGTTCTCCAAGTAAGCTACGTGGTCCGACGCCGGGTCGCCCTGTCGGTAATTTTGGTACGTATCGAACTCCACCGCTACCGACGGGTCGATCGACCTGCCCGAGCCCGGCGCGGGGCTCCACCGGCCGTAGCCGATACACTCGCCCCAGGTGCCGTAGGCCTGATAGCCGCGCACGTCGTCGTGAATCACGAAGGTGATGCCGTCGGCCCCGAGCGAGTCCTTGTCACCCAGGTAGATGTCGAACTGCACCTCGAAGAAGTTGGCCAGGTCGAGCTTGGTGCTGTGGTAAGCAATGCCCTCGCGAAACGCGACGTCCGGCGTCAACAAGATGCAGTCGTTGTCCATCGGGCGGGCGTCGCCCAGAAACTTGAACTGCGCCCGCGCGAGGCCCGGCAGGAGAAGGACGAACAAGAGGAGGAGGGTGCGCATGAGGGGCAGAGGAGTTGGGGAGAACGTGTATTAAGATACGCCTTCGCGCGCAAAAACTCAACGCCCGAGCTTAAAGCACCGAAAAGTTACCTGACCCACTCGGCTTCGCGTGCCGACGGCCGGACCGTTGGTCGAAAGTAGGGGGGCGTCACGTCCCCCGACCGCCGTTACGTTTCGCCTGCCTCCCGATCCGTTTCGGCTTGTGCGTGAGGCCTTTACGAAGCGGGGGCACTTCCCCGGCCGGATTCAGCGACAATTTTCCGATGGTGGCGCGTTGAAAAGATTCAACCGTACGTCGATTTGCCCCTTACACACGCAAGGAATCCCGTATATTCTGTACCGGAATTCCCTCTCTTCAGATCGAGGTGCCTCGCCGATACCGCCCACCTTTTCCCGACTGCCCATGCAACCGCACCACTACCACGTTCTGGGCCTCACGCCCGACGCCGACGCTGCCGCCGTAAAAAAAGCCTACCGCCAGGCGGTGCTTCGCTGCCATCCGGACTTGGACCCCACCGCCGACGCGCACGAGCGGTTCATCGAGGTGCACGAAGCGTACCACGCCCTGATGACGGCCCTCGCGCCGGGGCAGTTCTTTTACCGCTACGTGCGCGAGACCGACGCGCGCACCCCCCACGAGAAGTACCACTACGTCTACTCCGCCCCGACCGACCCCGATGCCTACGCCGAGTGGGTGATCGTGGCCCGCGCCCGCGCGCACCGGCAGGCCCAGGAGCGCTACGAAGCATTTTTGCGGCAGCGCGACCAGCTCAAGCGGTGCTGGTACTACAAGCCCGTCAAGTGGTCTACGTACGCCTTCTACGGCTTGCTCTTCGTGCTGGGGGCGGCGTTCTCGCTGCTGCCGCTGGCGGGCATGGCCTACGAGCAGGACGTCACGCAGGCCCTCTCCCTCACGCCCCTCTTCCTGAGCGGTCTCTTGGTGTTCCAGAAGTCCGCCACCTTTAAGCGTGAGGTGCTGGACGTGTACTTCAAGGACTGACGGCGCGCCCCACAACCAGCCTCGAACGGCTACGTACGGTAAGCTGAAGCTCCTCGGGATCTGCTTTTTCAGCTATGACTTTTTCAACTGCCGCCCTCGCCTCCGGCGAGGTGCTCGTGCCCCGTGCGCCCTCTCCGCGCCTGCGCGCCACGGTCGTGATTCCGGTGAAGGACGAGGCCGAGCACCTGCCCGCCACGCTGGCGAGCTTGCTGCGCCAGACCGACCCCGCCGGCCAACCCCTCGACCCTCGCACGTACGAGATCATCGTCCTGGCCAATAACTGCCGCGACGCCTCCGCCGACGTGGTGCGACGCTGGGCACATCGTGCCCCCCATGCGGTGCTGCACGTCGCCGAGGCAGAACTGCCCCCCGCCGTCGCGCACGTGGGCACGGCCCGCCGGATGTTGATGGACGAAGCGGCGTGCCGCCTCAAGAGCGTGGGGCAGCCCCGGGGCGTGATCGCCACCACCGACGGCGACACCGAGGTGTCGGGCACCTGGCTGTGGTGGACGATGGAGGAGATACGGCGCGGGGCCGACGCCGTGGGGGGGCGCATCCTGATTCGTCCGGAAGACCTGAGCCCGCAGGAGCGCTGCTACCACCTGCGCGACGTGGGGTACCGCTTCCTACAGGACCGCCTCGAAACGCTACTTTATCCGGAAGAAGCTGACCCCTGGCCGCGTCATTACCAATCGTTCGGGGGCAGTTTGGCCGTGACCGCCGGGGCGTACGAGCGGGTGGGAGGTTTGCCCGCGCTGCCCGCGCTCGAAGATGTAGAGCTGGTGCAAGCCCTGCGCCGCCACGACGCTCGCCTGCGGCGCAGCCCCCAGGTGCGGGTGCGAACCTCGGGCCGGCGGGTAGGGCGCACCTGCTGGGGCATGGCCGCACAACTACGCACGTGGGGCGAGATGTCGGCGCGCGAGCAGCCCTTCTTGGTGGAGAGTGCCGAGGCGCTGCGGACGCACTTTAACGGACGCTACTGGCTGCGGGCTTGGTGGCGATACCTGCACGGCGGCGCGGCGCGGCCCCGGGTGCCCTTCGTACGCGTGGCCCGGGGGCTTTGTCAACCACCCGACGAGCTGCTGGCCACCATGATGGAGGCCACCACGTTCGGGGCCGTCTGGGTGCCGCTCTACGACGCGCCGGCGGCGAGCGACGCCTGGCGTACCCGCTACCCACGCGTGGACATCCGACAGGCCACCGCCGACCTGCGCCTGATGCTTCAGACGCGCTTAAGCACGTCGAGTCGGTAGGTGTCGTGCCGTTGACCCATCCGGTGTTGCCACCGCCGCCCGACTTGCGCCAAGAACGCCTCGTGCACTTCGTCGCCGGTCAGGGGGTAGTCGTCCACGTGGGGCGTCCAGTGCACCAGCAGCAGCGTGCCCCCGGGCGCGAGCCGCTCCCAGATGAGCTCGTGCGCCCGCTCGAAATCGTCGCCCGCCCAGTAGTAACCCACCTCCGAAACTAGGATCAGGTCGAACGTCCCGTCGGGAAATTCTTCGGGCAGAAACCGCCGCTCGAAGTGTACGTGGGGTAGGTCAGCGCACCGTTCCCGCGCCTTGGCAAGCGCCCGCTCGTTCACGTCGACGGCCAGCAGGTGGTCGCAGTGGGCCTCCAGCCGCTTCGTCAGCACCCCGATGGAGCAGCCGATCTCCAGCGCCCGCCCGTAGCGCCGTTGGGGCAGGGCGGCCAGCGTGGCGGCGTACTTCTCTCGTTCGTAGGGGCGCGTCTCGAAGCCCCAAGGGTCGGGGTCGGCGGCGTACATCCGCTCGAAGTAATCAGGGGGCAGCGATTGGGGCTTCTTCATAGTACAGTTCCCAGGGATGGTCGAAGTGAGCCAGGTTTTTGGGCTGAAGCCGAAAGCCCGTCGGGTCGTCGTCGATCAGGTCGGTGAGTTGTGAAAGGTGTTGCCGGATGGCCGTCCGCTTGCGCGCCAGGACCGTAGACACGTCGAGTCGGTAGCCGCGCACCTCGGGTCCGGGGTGGTCGGCGGGATCGCCCAGGTCCCACACCCAGATCGGGTATTCGAAGAAGTGCGGGGCCGGACCGTCCGTCACCGCCGCGCGGAACAGATGCCAAGTGGCGCGGTGGTCGCCGTGCGGGTCACGCCGCCAGGGCAGCACCACCG
>JBARYS010000376.1:0-2016 GCA_049648155.1 Catalinimonas sp.
GACGGCGGCGTAACGCCCGATAACGCCGCCGCCCTACTGCGCGCCGGGGCCGACGTGCTGGTGGCCGGTAGTGCCGTCTTCGCCGCCGACGATCCGCCCGCCGTCATTACCCGCCTGAAGCGCACCCGCCCCGAACACGCCGACAAGAAACTGGCCTGACCGAACGTTGGCCCTACGAATGTGGCCCCAGCCGCCGCCTTACGTGAGATGAAAAAACTCTTTCCGCTGCTTCTCTTCTTGCTGCTCACGTCGGCTGCCTGGGCACAGACGGCCCAGGTGCGCGGGCGGGTCATCAGCGCCGAGGGCGAGCCGCTCGAACTGGCAGGCATTGCCGTGATCGGCACGAGCCGGGGGGCGACCACCGACGCCGAGGGGCGCTACCAACTGCGCGTGGGTGCCGGACAAGAGGTGACGCTGGTGGTGCGCTACGTGGGCTACAAACAACAGACATTTCTGCTCAACCTACGCCCGAACGAGACACGCACGCTCGACGTCACGCTGGCCCCCGACCCGCAGTACCTGGAAGCGGTAGAGGTGGCCCCGACGCGTTACGACGAGAACCGCGACCGGGTGAGCCTGACGACCCTCGACCCGCGCACGGCGCGCCAGATGCCCTCGGCGTTCGGGGAGTTCAACAAGCTACTGGCGACCCTGCCCGGCGTGGTGAGCAACAACGAGCTCTCGTCGGAGTACTCGGTGCGCGGCGGCAGCTTCGACGAGAATCTGGTCTACGTCAACGATATTGAGGTGTACCGCCCCTTTTTGGTACGCGCGGGGCAGCAAGAGGGCCTGAGCTTCGTCAATCCCGACTTGGTGGAGAGCGTCGAGTTTTCGGCGGGCGGGTGGCAGCCCCGCTACGGCGACAAGCTCTCGTCGGTACTCGACATTCGCTACAAGGAGCCGGAAGAGTTCGGCGCATCCCTCAGCCTCAGCCTGCTGAGCAACGCGGCGCACGTCGAGGGGGCCACCTCCAACCGACGCTTCACCTACGTGTTCGGAGCCCGGCAGAAGAGCGCCCGCTACCTCTTCAACACGCTGCCCGTGCAGGGCGACTACTTCCCCCGCTTCTACGACGTTCAGTCTTACCTGACGTGGGATCTGACCCCACGCGACGCGACGCAAAAGCGCCGCACTACCCTCGGGCTGCTTACCTCTTACGCCTTCAACGAGTACGAACTGGAGCCCGAATCGCAAGAGACGACCTTCGGCACCATTCAACTGGCACGGCGGCTGTTCGCCGCGTTCGCTGGGCGCGAGACGTACGACTACACGACCTATCAAGCGGGACTACGCCTGCAACACCGCTGGAACGACCGCCTGCGTTCGGACGTGGTGGTGGCCGGGGTGCGCACGCGCGAGCGCGAGAACGTCAACGTGGAGGGTGCCTACCGCCTCTGCGAGGTGAACGCTCAGCCGGGCGAGTCGAATTTCAACCAGTGCGTGAACGAGCGCAACGTCGGGTCGTTCTTTTCGTACAGCCGCAATTCGCTGAGCGCGACCTTGCTGCAGGCCACCAGCCGTAACTACTACTTCCCCAACGCGCGCAACGCCTTCGAGTGGGGTGGCGGCTACAACCGTGAGCTGATCGATGACCGCCTCTCCGAGTACTACTTTCAGGATTCAGCCGAGTACGTCCGGGACATCACCGGCTTTCTGAACGACACGCTGGCGCTCTACTCGCACCGCCTGCGTGCCTACGCGCAGCACACCGTCGACCTGGGTGAAGCACACCGCATCACGTACGGCGTGCGCCTGAACTACTGGACCGTCAATCGACAGTTGCTCGTCAGCCCGCGCGTGCAGTACAGCTTCAACCCCCGGTGGCGGCGCAACGTGGTATTTCGGGCGGCGGTGGGTAGCTACCAGCAGCCGCCCTTCTACCGGGAGCTACGCGACAGCAGTGGCGTACTGAACCTGGACCTGCGGGCGCAGCGGTCCGTCCACTACATCGCGGGAATGGACTACAACTTCTTGGCGTGGGGGCGGCCGTTCAAATTTACTGCCGAGGCTTACTAC
>JBARYS010000377.1:0-4657 GCA_049648155.1 Catalinimonas sp.
GCCCGCCCAAACCAACGAACCGTATCCTCATATAGCCTTGCTGTTTCAGTTGAGAACACTATGAAGGCTGAAAACACACTGCTATCGAGCCTTTATAGGGTTTCTGCGGGAAGAGCTTTACAACTCATCCGGTGATGCTATATACCTGTTTGATCCTCAATCTGTAACAAGTCTATTCTTCAGACGCCCGACGCGCCCGCACGTACCCCTCCGCCAGCCGCAGGCCGTCCAGCGTCAGGTGGCGGTCCACCACCTCGAAGCGGGGTTGCAGGTTAGTCAGGATCGTCGAGAGGCCACCCGTGGCCAATACCCGGCAAGACTCTCCCAACTCGGCCTGCATCCGGTCGATCATGCCCGACACCAGATCCGTATAACCGTAGAGGATGCCCGCTTGGATGGCGTGCACCGTGTCGCGCCCCAGCACCGAGGTGGGCAGTTCGAGCGGCACCTCGGGCAGTTGCGCCGTGTTGCCCGCCAGCGCGCGGAGGGCCGTCTTCAGCCCCGGCACAATGTTGACGGCCACCACGTCGCCGCCTCCCGAGACGACCGTGAAGGTGAGCGCCGTGCCGAAGTCGACCACCAGCACCGCGCTGCGGAAGCGCTCCCAGGCGGCCAGCGCGTTCGCCATCAGGTCGGCCCCGATCTCGAAAGGGCGCTGCGTGCGGATGGGCAGGTGGGGGTAAAGGTCCGGCCCCATCACCAGCGCCTCCAGTCCGAGCAGGTCGCGCGTCATGGTAGAGAGCGGCTCGCGCAGGTCGGGCACCACGGTGCAGAGCACCGCCCCGCGCACGTCCGACAGCCCCAGGCCCGCTTCGAGCAGTTGCGTGCGCACAAACACGGCGTAGTCGGCCGACGGCAGCAGGGGGTGCGTCTCCAGCCGCCACACGTGTTGCCAAGTCGTGCGGTCGTGCAGGCCGAACACCACGTTCGAATTTCCTACGTCGATAGCCAGCAGCATAAGAGTCTGTTGTCGTTACTCAGCCAGCCAGCCGGCCGGCCAGCGTGCGCGCCTTGCGGATGCAGTCGGTAAGCGAGACGCCGTCCTTCCAGTTGGCACAGGCGTAGAGGTCGCGCGCCTCGGCGGCCTCGGCGGCGGCGTAGACGGGGTTGATGTTAACGTCGTACTGCGGGATTCCGCTGGGCCACCAGGCGATGCGCTGCTTTTCCGGTGCCGACGTCCGCACGCCGTACAGCTCCTTCAGCTCAAGGTGCACGCGGTTCATGATCTCCTCTTCGGGCAGTTCGAGGTGCTGCGGCGAGAGCTTGCCGCCCACGAAGGTGGTGAAGAGCACCTCGTCGTCGGGGCAACGCCCTTCGAACACCGAGCTGCTCCAGATGCTGCCGCCGCTGAAGAGCTTTTCGATCTTGGGGTGCAGGCCGCCGAAGCCGTTGAGCGGGTGCGACACGGCCGCGCGCTTGTAGGCGGTGTGCACGGCCACCATCGGCGGACAGTCGACGTTTTGCAGCGCCCCCGCCAGATCAGGAAAAGAGCGCTCCAAGAAGACGGCGGCGGCGGGCGGCGGCGCGCACACTACCAGCTTGTCGACGGCCACCGTCCGGCTGCCGTCGGGCGCGCGCATCTCGACCAGAAAGCCCTGCTCGTCGCGCTCCACGCTGGTCACGTAGTGCTTGTAAAAGATGTTGCCCACCGCCTTGGCCAGCGCGCGCGGCAGCGTCTGCATCCCCTCTCGGAAGCTGTAGGAGCGCCGCCGCGCCGTTTGCCCCCGCTCCTTGGCCAAGCCGCGTAGCACCGAGCCGTAGCCGCGCTCGTAGGTAGCCAGCGTGGGGAACGTCTTGTCGACCAGCAGCCGCCGGGGGTCGCCGAAGTAGATGCCCGACACGAACGGCGTCAGGGCGTAGTCGACCACCTCTTTGGTAAAGCGGCGGCGGAAGAAGCTCGCCAGCGTCTCGTTGGGCACCTCGGCGGGCGTCAGCCGCCACTCGCGCAGCAGCGACAACTTGGTCTGCCACGAGAAGTACGAGCCGGCGACGAGCTTCAGCGGGTTGGTAGGCAGTTCGCGGTAAGCGCCGTCGCGGTAGATGAAGCGGGCCTTGCTGACGGGTTTGGTGGGCAGCAGCTCGTCCGCGCCGGTCACCTGCCGGATGAACGCCTCGGTGTCGTCGTCGATCAGGATGGAGTTCGGCCCCAGTTCGAACAGGTAGGGCCCGTCGCGCTCGGTGTTGATGAAGCCGCCCGAGCGGCCGGAGGCCTCCCACAGCTCGAAGGGGACGTTCCGCCGTTTGAGTTCATAGGCGAGCGTAAGGCCCGAAATCCCTGCCCCGATGATACCGATCATAGACAAAAGCGCTTAAGCAGTTGGATAAACGGCGACGGCCGCCGGGAGCCACCCACGGCCCCCGCCCCCATTACGCAACCCGGACGCCGAAAGATTGCCCCGCCGGGCGCATCAGACGTGCATGGGGCAGTCGACCAAGTCGACGAACGACCGCACGCGCCGTGAGATCTCCTCCTGGCTCAGGCCGACCAGCCGCTCAGTGCCGAATTTTTCGACGCAGAACGAGGCCATGGCCGAGCCGTAGACCACCGCCCGCTTCATGTTTTCGAAAGAAGTGTCGTCGGTCTTCGCCAGGTAACCCGCAAAGCCGCCCGCGAACACGTCGCCCGCGCCGGTGGGGTCGAACACCTCTTCGAGCGGCAGGGCGGGCGCGAAGAACACCCGCTCGCCCTTGAACAGCAGCGCGCCGTGCTCGCCCTTCTTGATGACCAGCACGTTCGGCCCCATCGCCATGATCTTCTTGGCGGCCTTCACGAGCGAGTACTCACCGGAGAGCTGCCGCGCCTCCGAGTCGTTGATCGAGAGCACGTCGACCCGGGCAATCACCGCCTTGAGTTCGTCCAGGGCCACGTCCATCCAGAAGTTCATCGTGTCGAGCACGGCCAGCTTGGGGCGGCGCTCCATCTGGTCGAGCACGCGCGCCTGCACGGCGGGCGTCAGGTTGCCCAGCAGCACGTACTCGGTCGACCGGTAGGCGGTGGGCAGCACGGGGTCAAAGTCGGCCAGTACGTTCAGCTCGGTCACCAGCGTGTCGCGGCTGTTCATGTCGCTGTGGTAGCGCCCCGACCAGAAGAAAGACTTCTCGCCCTCTTTGATCTGAAGCCCTTCGAGGTCGATGCCGCGCGCGGCGAACAGGTCGATCTTCTCCTGGGGGAAGTCGCCGCCCACCACCGCCACGAGCTGGACGGGTTCGACGAAGTAAGCGGCCGTGAGCGAGGCGTAGGTAGCCGCGCCGCCGATGATGCGGTCGGTCTTCCCGAAGGGGGTCTCTAAGGCGTCGAACGCCACCGACCCGACAATAACCAAAGACATGCGATAGAAAATTAGGTGCGCGCAAAGATGCCGAGAAACGGGCGGACGGGGATTTCTTGGGAATATTGCAACTACCGATACAATCAAGTATATATAAAGTTATGCATGTTTAAAATCATAAGTATCAAATCTTAATCTGTTGATATGATTCTCTTTCACATTGATCTTGCATAAATCAGATTTAGTGAGTGCGTTCGGAAGCAGCATCTCTTTTTGCTTGCGGTGTGATACACCTCTCAATAGCGATCAGCTTACCACAGACCTTTTTAGCCTGATCATCGGCACTCGGTTGGAAGTTCCATTCTGAAAAGGTAGAATCGAACCGGGAAAAGTACATTTGGGTTGGATTACTCTTACCCAACGCTAACTCCTCCGCCCTTGCTCTTTTTTACCCTCCGCGCCCGCGTCCTGTCGGCGTTAGTCTTACTCGCGTCTGTCTCCGTCGCACACGCGCAATCGGCCACCACGCCGGACGAGCGCTGCGCCACCGTCCGGATGGACAGCCTTCTGCACGCGAAGCATCCTCACCTACCGAACCAAACGCAGTTCGAGGCGTGGATGGCCGAGCAGCGCGCCGCCCGCCAGGTTGCCAGCACCAACGACGAGAGCTACCCGCTGGTCCGCATTCCGGTCATCGTCCACGTGGTGCACGACGGCGAGCCGGTCGGCACCGGTCCCAACATCTCGGCCGAGCAGGTCTACTCGCAGATCGAGGTGCTCAACGAAGACTTCCGCCGCTTGCCCGGCACACCCGGCTTCAACGACAACCCCGTCGGAGCCGACGCCTTTATTGAGTTCGTCCCCGCCACGATCGATACCAACGGCCTCCTACTCGACGAGCCGGGCATCCGCCGCTACGACGGGGGGCGCTTCAACTGGTCGACCGACGACATCGACGGTGAGCTTAAGCCCGCCACCTTCTGGAACCCCTCTCAGTACTTCAACTTCTGGACGCTCCGGTTTGCTCCGGGCCCCTTCGGCACGCTCCTCGGCTACGCCCAGTTTCCGATCATGTCGGGACTCGATGGCCTGAGCCAGCCCGGCTTCGACACGACGGCGGCCACCGACGGCATCGTGATGGGCTACGAGTACTTCGGCTCGCGCGACAAGGGAGACTTTCCTGATCTTGACCCGGTGAACGGCTACGGCCGCACCACCACGCACGAGGCGGGCCACTACTTCGGCCTGCGGCACATCTGGGGCGACGGCGGCTGCGGCATCGACGACTTCTGCGAAGACACGCCCGAGTCGGACGCATCGAACCGGGGCTGCCCGACCAGCCACACCAGTTGTGGCTCAGTCGACATGGTGGAGAACTACATGGACTA
>JBARYS010000378.1:0-4278 GCA_049648155.1 Catalinimonas sp.
CGCCGAAGCTTTTGAACGCGCCGCGCAGCCGCTCGCCGCCCCGGGGGTAGTGGTGGGCCAGGCGGCGCGCGTCGGGGCAGGCGTGCGTGACGTTGCAGCGCCCCCCGCCCGAGACTAAGACCTTCGAGAGCAGCTTGCTGGTGCGTTCGTACAGCGTGACCCGCAGGGCGGGGTTGTGGTTGGCGGCGGCAATCGCTCCAAAGAATCCCGCCGCCCCGCCGCCGATCACCGCCAAAGAAGCCTGTGCCATGCAGGAAGAAGTCCGTTTCGGGGGCGTTGGTTCACCGCCCTTGCCCACCACCGGCCGCCGCAACGGCTACCTTTGCCGCCATGGCGCGAAGAAAGAAGAAGCAGGGCGGTGGGGCTGCGGGTTGGTGGCTCCTGCTGCTCTTTTTCGGCATCGTCTTGTTGATCTGGTGGGTGCGGCGGCCCGATCCGGCCCCGACGGCGACTGCGGCACCGCCTCCGGAGGGCGGCACGTTCGAGGTGAGGCCGAGCGCGGGCGGCGGCCCGATCATATACGAGGGCTACGACTTCACACGCGCGCCCGGTTTTGCCTACCCGGCCCCGTTGCCCGAGTTGCAGGTGGTGCGATACTCGGGCTTCACGCTGGCCTACGCCGAGCCTTACGAACAAGCCGCCTGGGTGGCCTACCAGCTTACGGACGATGAGGTGGCGGGACGGGTGAAGCGCACCGACAACTTCCGCGCCGACCGGCAAGTGCGGACCGGCTCGGCCACGCTCGAAGACTACCACAGCTCGGGCTACGACCGGGGCCACTTGGTACCCGCCGGCGACATGAAGTGGTCGCGGCGCGCCATGGAGGAGTCGTTTCTGCTGTCGAACGTCTCGCCGCAGGCCCCCGCCTTCAACCGGGGCATCTGGAATCAACTGGAGCAGCAGACACGCCGCTGGGCCGAGCGCGACGGCGCGCTCTACGTCGTCACCGGCCCGCTGCTGGAGCCGGGCCTGAAGACCATCGGCGAGAGTCGGGTGGCCGTACCGCGCTACTTTTTCAAGGTGCTGCTCGACGCCCGTCCGCCCGAGCTGAAGGCCATCGCCTTTCTGATGCCCAACCGGGGCAGTAAGAAGGCGCTGAGTGCGTTCGTGGTGTCGGTCGACGAGGTGGAGCGGCGCGCCGGCCTCGACCTCTTTCCGCAACTGCCCGACGAGATCGAAGAAGTGTTGGAGGCTCAACCGGCGGCCGCAGGGTGGTTTTAGAACGAGATTATGCCGTCGCTTCTTCTTCTTCTTCTTCACGCTGCTCGCCGCGCCGGCGCAACTGGCGGGCGTTCTCCCAGTCGGGAACGCGGATGGCGTGGGCGTCGGGCTCGATCCGGTGGCCGTAACGGCGGGCGTAAACCTGTGTAAACTCGGCCCCGAAGAAGAGGATCAAGCTGGAGTAAGAGACCCAGACCAGGACCAGGATGATCGACCCCGCCGCACCGTAGGCCGACCCCGGCTCCGAGTGGCCAAAGTAGATGCCCAGGGCGAACTTGCCGATCACGAACAGGATCGACGTGGCCAGCGCGCCGATCCAAACCGTGCGCCACTCGACCTTCACGTCGGGCAAGTATTTGAACATCATGGCAAACAGCAGCGTGATGATGCCCAGCGAGACGACGAACTCGGCCACAAAGAAGACGATCATCAAGAAATCGGGCACGAACTGTTGAATCCAGTCGCCCAGCGCCGAGAGCACCGACGTCAGCGCGAGCGAGGTCAGCAGCAAAAAGCCGATCACCAGGATCAGCCCGAGCGACGTGGCCCGGTCGGTGATCACCTTGAGCACGCCCGCCTTGGGGTCGACTTTGACTTCCCAGATGTAGTTGAGCGACCGCTGTAGCTGCACGAACACCCCCGTGGCACCAAACACGAGCATCGCGATGCCGAAGATCACGGCCAGCGTAGAGTTCTGGTCCTGCGCCGAGTTGGCGATCATCTCTTCGATGGAAGCGGCGGCCTCCGCGCCGATGGCCCCGCTGATCTGATTCGTGATCTGTCCCTGCGTGGCCTCCTTGCCGTAGATCGACCCCACGATGGTGATGATGATGATGAGCAGCGCCGGCAGCGAAAGGACGGCGTAGTAGGCCACGATGGCCGCCTGCCGGAAAGGGTCGTCGCCGTTCCACTCCTTGTAGGTCTCCTTGAGCATCGGCCAGAGGTCCTTCAGGTTGAACTTTTGGTCGTGCCCTTTGCTGTTGTCAAAGGCTTCGTTTCGGTCGTTGGATGCCCTCTTCTTTGCGTCGGAGGCAGCGTGCGGGGAAGCGTCCTGACCGTTCGGGGAGGTGGTCTTTTTTTCGTTACCGATGCGGGTGGAGAGGGAAGCACACATAGGAAAAGGGTTGAGGTCGGGAGAACAGGCAGAAAAGTACTTGGACCTATACGGGAACGCTCGATAATGGATCAACCACGGCTACCTTTTTCGGTGCATAAAAATTATAATTATGTTCACTAATTGCCCGTGTCTATTACCCCCAAATAATTGAAAGGGGTCAGCGCCTTCAACTCCTCCTTCACGGTGTCGGTCACGTCGAGCCCCTCAACGAAGCGATGCAACCGCTCGACGTCGAGGTTCGCCTGTCCGCGCGTCAGACTGCGCAAAGCCTCGTAAGGGTGGGGGTAATTTTCGCGCCGTAGGATGGTCTGAAGGGCCTCGGTCACCACGACGAAGTTCTCGTTCAGGTCGCGGTCCAGTGCCGCCCGGTTCAGTTCCAGCTTGTTCAGCCCTTTCTCGAGCGAGCGCAGGGCGATCAGCGTGTGCGCTAACGGGACGCCCAGGTTGCGGAGCACGGTCGAGTCGGTCAGGTCGCGTTGCAGGCGAGAAATGGGCAGCTTGGCGGCAAAGTGCGTCAGCAGCGCGTTCGCCATGCCCAGGTTGCCCTCGGCGTTCTCGAAGTCGATGGGGTTGACTTTGTGCGGCATGGCCGACGAGCCGACTTCACCTTCGCGCAGTTTTTGTCCGAAGTACCCCAGCGAGACGTACTGCCAGACGTCGCGGCAGAGGTCGATCAGGATCGTGTTCAGACGCTTCCAGCCGTCGCAGTAGGCGGCCAGCGAGTCGTACGGCTCGATCTGCGTGGTCGGCCGGCTGCGGCTGAGCCCGAGACCCGCCACGAACGCGTCGGCGAACCGGGGCCAGTCGACGTCGGGATAAGCCGCCGCGTGGGCGTTGAAGTTGCCCGTGGCCCCGCCGAACTTAGCCGCGAAGGGCACCGCCTCCAGCACCGCCGCTTGCCGACGCAGCCGCGCCGTGAACACCGCGATCTCTTTGCCGAGGCGCGTGGGCGAGGCCGCCTGCCCGTGCGTACGGGCCAGCATGGGGACGTCGTGCCACCGCTCGCTCAGTTCGTGGAGTTGTTCGACCACGCCGAGGAGCTTCGGCCGGAGTACCGTTTCGTGTGCGTCTTTAAGCGACAGCGGGATGGCGGTGTTGTTGATGTCCTGCGACGTGAGTCCGAAGTGAATAAACTCTTGATAGTCGGTAAGGCCGAGGACCTGCCAACGGTCGCGGAGGTAGTACTCCACCGCCTTTACGTCGTGATTGGTCTTGGCCTCCAGCGCCTTGACGGCGAGGGCGTCGTCGGTGGTGAACGCCTCGTAGAGGGCGCGCAGCTCGTCGAAGCGCTCAGTCGGCACCTTTGCCAGTTGCGGCAAGCCGAGCCCGCAAAGGGTGATGAAGTACTCTACTTCTACCCGGAGCCGATAGCGGATCAGCCCGAATTCCGAGAAGTATGGAGCCAGTGGGTACGTCTGCGCTCGGTAGCGGCCGTCGACCGGGGCGAGGGCCGTCAGATGATCGAGTTTCATAGGGGCGAGCAAGGTACGGGCTGCCCCCGGTTCGGCGCGTTTGCGACGGGGACAAAGAGGGGAGATCGCGCCGCCCGGTCGTGTCCCAGCCGGTAGCTTTGCGCCATGAAATGCTCTTTCCGCTGGTGTTGCCTCTTGCTCTGGTCCACTTCCTTGTTCGCGCAGGGGCCAACACCCCCCGCCGACCTCGAAGACGCCGCCCTGCGGACGTGGCTGCGCATCAACTGGTACGTCGGCGAGCACCAGTCGCTGGGGTACAGCGGTGCGCGGCGGCAACTGTTCGGCTACGTGGATAATTACGGCGGGCAGGTCACCTGCGTCTCCTCCGGATTCCGGCAGGCGGGGGGCTTCGTGACGTTTCCCGACCCGATGAACACCGAGCATACCATACCGCAGTCGTTCTTTAACAGCAACGAGCCGATGCGCGCCGATCTGCACCACCTCTTTCCGACGCACAAGGACGTCAAC
>JBARYS010000379.1:0-2643 GCA_049648155.1 Catalinimonas sp.
ACCTGATCCAGTCGACCTGCCCGCCCGCCGACAACCTAGTGGAGCTGCTGCTGCTGATCGACGCCGCGCGCCGGGCGTCGGCCTCGTACGTGACTGTGGTGGTGCCTTACTTCGGCTACGCCCGCCAGGACCGCAAGGACAAGCCCCGCGTGGCCATTGCCGCCAAGCTGGTGGCCAACCTGCTGACCGCCGCCGGGGCCGACCGGCTGATGACGTGCGACCTGCACGCGGGGCAGATTCAGGGCTTCTTCGACTTTCCGGTCGACCACCTCGACGGCTCGGCCATCTTCTTCCCCTACCTTGAATCGCTCGGGCTGGAGGACATGATTTTTGCCGCGCCCGACGTGGGCGGCGTGGGGCGGGCGCGCAGCTTCGCCAAGTACTTCGCCGTCGACATGGTGGTGTGCGACAAGCACCGGAAGCGCGCCAACGAGATCGCCTCCATGCAGGTGATCGGCGAGGTGGAGGGGCGCGACGTGGTGCTGGTCGACGACATCGTCGACACGGCGGGCACCCTCTCGCGGGCGGCGCAGATTCTAAGCGACAAGGGCGCGCGGTCGGTGCGAGCCGTCTGCACGCACCCGATTCTGTCGGGCAATGCCCACGAAAAGATCGCGAACTCGATGCTCGAAGAGCTGGTTGTCACCGACACCATCCCGGTGAAACAGCAGTCGGACAAGATCAAGGTGCTGACCGTGGCCGGGCTGTTCGCCGAGGCCATCCGACGGGTGCACGGTCACGAGTCGATCAGCTCGTTGTTTGTGTGATGAAAAGCGACATTAGCTCACTTACGCTACCACCGAGCGGCGAAGGCTCAAAGTATTACCGCGACGTCAAAAACGTGGTAGACGGCTCTAAGGAGGAAGGCACCAGAGAGGTAGCACGGCGCATAAAAAAGTGGGGAATGTCGGCAACCGAGATTCAAGAACTCACCGGCCCACCCCCACAAGAGATCAGAAGCCTCTGATACCGGCCGCCTCAAGTACTAAAAAAACAATCGTCTCATTTTCTCATAGTCCAAACCAAAAACAAACCATGAAAACGCTAGAGATTGTAGGGTTTAAAAGAGCGAATCTCGGCAAGTCGCAAGCCAAGGCACTGCGCGCGGAGGGCAACGTGCCCTGCGTCGTGTACGGAGCCGGCGATCAGGTGCACTTCCACACGCCGATGATCCTGTTCCGCGACTTGATCTACACGCCCAACGCCCACTTCGTCGACCTCAACATTGAGGGCGACGTGCGCCGCTGCATCTTGCAGGACGCGCAGTTTCACCCGGTCAGCGAGATCATCATGCACGCTGACTTTCTGGAGCTGACGGACGGCCGCGCCGTGAAGATGCAGATTCCCGTGCGCCTCGAAGGCACCGCCCCCGGCGTGCAGCAGGGCGGCAAGCTGGTCACGAAGCAGCGCCGCCTGCTGGTGAAGGCCCTGCCCGAAAACATGCCTGAATTCATCAAGGTCGACGTGAGCGCCCTCGACTTGGGCAAGAGCATCAAGGTCGGCCAACTGGAGAAGGGCAACTTCGAGGTCATCACGTCGGAGAACCTGCCGGTGGTGTCGGTCGACATTCCCCGTGCGCTGCGCGGCAAGCAGCAAACCGAAGAAGGGGAAGAAGTGGCCGCTTAGCTCTGCCCTTCCCGTTCCATGCAAACCCCGCCCGGCGCAACCCGCCCGGCGGGGTTTCCTTTGTTCAGGTCCGTGCCCGAATTCCCGGCTTCGGGGGGAGGGGCTTCCGGCGGCCGTGGGCTACCTTTGCGCCACGCTTACAGACGGCATGATCCGACGCGCACCGCTCTTCTTCCTGCTCCTTTTCGGTCTCTCCGGTTCGTTGACGGCGCAAGACACGCTCCGCGTGCTGCACTACAACCTGCTGAACTACGGTAACTTCACCGACTTCTGCACGGCGTCGAACAACAACCTCAACCAGAAGAACCGCCACCTGCGCACCATCGTCGGCTACACGCAGCCCGACATTTTTACGGCCAACGAGCTGGCCGACAACGCCAGCGGGGCCTTCGCACAGAGCGTGCTGGTGAATGCCCTGAACCAGGACGGCCGCACGCAGTACGCACGGGGCACCTATACGAACGAGGCGGGGTCGAACATCACCAACATGCTCTACTACCGCCGTGACCGGCTGGCGCTCCACTCCGAGGACGTCATCACCGATCCCAGCGGCCTGCGCGACATCAACCTCTACCGCCTCTACCACCGCTCGGCCGAGCCCATCGTCGACACCACGTTTCTGGTCTGCATCGTGGCGCACCTCAAGGCGGGCAACGACGGCGACGACCGCACGCAGCGCGCCCGCCAAACCGAGGCGCTCATGGACTACCTGCGCGACCTGGACCGCGCCGACAACTACTTGCTGCTGGCCGACCTGAACGTGTACCGCAGCACCGAACCCGCCTACCAGAATCTGACGGAGGAGGAAGACGAGCGCCTGCGCTTCTACGACCCGATCAACCGGCCGGGTACTTGGAACGCGTCGCAGTTCGCTGACCTACACACGCAGTCGACGCGTTCGAGCGGCGGCTGCCACGCGGGCGGCGGCATGGACGACCGCTTCGACTTTATCCTGCTGAACGAGTACCTGATCGACGACGTGGCCGGCGCGGGCTACGTGCCGGGGTCGTACCGGGC
>JBARYS010000380.1:0-4009 GCA_049648155.1 Catalinimonas sp.
GCCTACATCGCTCGGCTCGGCTCCCCAGGCGCGTAGCATCTGGCGGCGGGTTTCGTCGGGCAGCGTAGCCGAGAGGACCACCACGTGCGCGCCCAGCGCCCGCAGCCACCGCAGCAGCCGCGTGAAGAGCGCGTTCATGTAGACGTCGTACGAGTGCACTTCGTCGAACACTACCGTCTTGCCCGCCAGCGCGAAAAGCCGCAGAAAGAAGTGCCGGGCATGCAAGACGCCAAGGAGCACCTGGTCGACGGTGCCCACCCCGTAGGCGGCCAGCAGCGCACGCTTCTTCGGCAGAAACCACCCCAGCGTGCGCGTAAGCCCCTCGTCGCTGCCGTCGTCGTCGCGCACCTCGAACGTATCTCGTTCGACGGCCAGCAGCGCCGCCGCGTCGTCGCGCAGCAGGTCGTTGCCGTGCACGAGCCGCAGGGCGGCCTGCTCGCCCCGGTGCGCACCGAACGTCTGCTTCTCCGGGTCGCCGGTTAAGAACTTGAGCAAGCGGCCGTGGAGGCCGTCGGCGGTGGCCTGCGTGGGCATGGCCACGTAGATACCGCCGCCGTGCCGGGCGGAGAGGTAAAAGGCGGCTTCGGTCTTGCCCTCGCCGGTGGGGGCTTCCACGATCACCAGCGTCGGCTCACCGTCGAGTGGAAGGTCGCGGGCCACCACTTGCAGCGGACGCGGTTCGAAGCCCGCCCCGAAGTGTTCGGTCAGCGGGCGGGCTATCAGTCCGGCCGTATGTTGCAGGCCCGTCCGCCGGTAGGCGTTGAGGGCCGCGCGGCGGCTGCGGGCGCAATAAGCGACCGGGTCGCCGTCGTGCGGGAGATCGGTCGGGTAACACCGCTGCATGGAGCCGAGCCAGTCGGCCAGCGTGGTCCACCCGGCGTAGGCCATCAGCCAGTCGGGCCATTTGAATCGCATCCCCGCCGGCGGCAAACGGTCCGGCGCAGGCCAGGGCGCGGCGCGGCTCTCCGCGTCGGCGATTCCGTACCAGGCGTCCATCACTCGCTGCGCCAGGTCGAGTTGTGCCGCCTGCCAGTCTGGTCCGCCGAGCGCCCCGGTAGGCTTGATGGTATCCTTCGAAACGTTGCGCCACACGTTCCGCGCGCAGAGTTTGCCGTGGTGGACGCCCACGCAGGCGGCGGCGGCTTCCAGCAATCCGTTGTCGGCTTGTCCATGCGCCCGCAGCAGACGGCGCATGACGGCAATGGACGCGTGGCCGTGGTGCAGCCGGTTCACATCGGGCGGCACGGTCAGCCCCATGCCGGCCAGCGCCTTCGCCGAAGGTTCGTGCAGACTCTGAAAGCTCGGGATGGCCTTGCCCAGGTCGTGCAGGCCGATCCAGAGGCTCAGGAAGCGTCCGCCCTCCTCCACGTTCATCCCGATGCCGTCGGCCAGCGTGCGTTTTAGTCCGGCGGGCAGGTAGCGCTCCCACAGCACCAGGGCGGCGTTGCCCACGTCGAGCAGGTGCGCCCAGAGCGGGTGCGTCCAGTCGTCGGGAAGGTCGGTAATCTTCTCGCGATTTGTTTTCGCCCAAAAGCGTTGCCAGGGTTCCATCGGCGGGTCTTCTTTGTTGATGAGGGCAAGGTAGCGGTGTCGGTCAGGCGGTTCGGACAATTCACGTCCGACCGTCCGCGTACCGCCGCGCCAACGTTTCCGCCTCCTCGCGCAGCCGCTCGCGCATGGCGGGCGGGTCGAGCACGGTCACGCCCGTGCCCCACTCCTGCGCCTTTGCGCGGGCCTCTTCGAAGCTGGCCAGTTCGAACGAGACCACCAGGCGGCCGTCGTCGCGCTCGTCCTCTTCGATGATCTGGCTCGGGTGGTACTGCCGCGTCCGGAAGAAGCGGGCCTGTTCAGGCTCGACCAGCCAGCGGTAGCAGTCCGGCGCGTCGGAGGTCAGGCCGTGCACCGTGCCCCGGAAGTACTCTTCGGCGCTAAAGTCGTCGGGCACAGCGTAGAAATCTTCCGAGATCGGCACCACGCGGCTCACCCGGCCCACCGTGAAGGTGCGCAGCGCCCGTCGCCGGCGGCAGTAGGCCACCATCAGCCAGCCCCGCCCTTGCTTTGTGAAGCAGTACGGCTCCACGGGGCGGTCGCGGCTCGGCGCTCCTTTTCCCGAGTCGTAGTCGATGCACACCGCCTGCCGGCTCCGTAGGGCCGCGTCGAGGGCGGCAAAGGCCTCCTGCGCGATTCGGTCGGTGGCTCCGTCGGCGAATTGCCACTCGTCGAGCTGGTCGCCCACGTCGAACACGTACGCTGCCGGATCGAAGCGTTCCAGCAGTTCTTGAAAAACCCGCCCGAGGGGCCGGGCATGGGGCGTGTCGCTCAACACCGCACGGCTGGCTTTCACGGCCACCGTCAGCGCCCGCAACTCTTCCTGCGAGAGGGAGAGGTCGTGCAGCACCGCCCGCTGGTGTTCGGCATCGAGGCAGATGTACTTACGGCCATCGACGAAACGCTCGCGTACCTGAATTCCCCTTTGTGTCAGCTCACCCAAGATTCGTCGTACTTGTCGCTCGCCGACATTGAGTCTTTCACTCAGTTCTTTCAGGGTGAACTCGCTGCCGTCGTCGAGTAAGCGGTGCAATCGTTCGGGGGAGGAGAGGTCGCGCATTCGCCCAAATTATACAATCCGACGGACGGACGCCCTGTCTCCGGACACGTTTTGTCCGAACCCGGCGGTGAGGGACAACACCTTTGGCGCTCAACAATCCCTTCGGCCATGAAGCACCGACACAAGTACCGCGACCTGCCCAAGATCCGCGACTCGATCTCGTTTCTCTACTTCGAGTACGGACGGCTCGAACAGTCGAAGCTGGGCGTGGAATACGTCAACCAGCAGGGGCGCATCCCGCTGCCCGCCGCCGGGCTGTCGGCGTTGCTGCTGGGGCCGGGCACGACCATCACCCACGGGGCGGTGCGGACGCTGACCGACGTGGGCTGTTCGATTGTCTGGTGCGGGCAGGGCGGCGTGCGCTGCTACGCCCAAGGCACCGGCGAGACGCACAAGGCCTACCGGCTAATGCGCCAGGCGGAGCTCTCGGCCACGCCCGACCTGCGGCTGCGGGTCATCGAACGCCTCTACCGAATGCGCTTCGCCGACGTCCTGCCCCCGGGCCTGACGCTCGAACAGATTCGTGGCAAAGAGGGCGTGCGCGTGCGTGAGGCCTACGCCGAGGCCGCCCGCCGCTTCGGCGTCGTGTGGCGCGGCCGCAACTACGACCGCACCTCGTGGAGCGACGCCGACCCGCTGAACCGTGCCCTTTCGTCGGCCAACGCCTGCCTGCACGGGCTGGTCCACGCCGCCCTGCTCTCGTCGGGCTACGCCCCCGCGCTGGGCTTCATTCACCAGGGCAAACAGCTCTCGTTCGTCTACGACGTGGCTGATCTCTACAAGACCAAGATCACGGTACCTGTGGCCTTTGCGACGGTGGCCGAAGATCCGCCCAAGCTCGAAACACAGGTGCGCCGCCGCTGCCGCGACGCCTTTACCAACCTACGGCTGTTGCAGCGCATCGTGCCGGACGTAGACCGCCTACTGCGCCTCGACCAGGAGCCGGAGCACCCCGACGGCTTTAACCCCGACGAAGATCCGGCACTGCCGACACCGTGGTGGAACAAGCCGGGCGGCGCTCCGTCGGGCGGCGCTCCGTCGGGCGACTCACCTGAGATTTCACTGTCATGACCATTTTGATCTTAGAGAGAGTCACGCCCTCGCTGCGGGGCGACTTGAGCCGCTGGCTGATCGAGATTCAGGCGGGCGTGTTCGTGGGCCGCGTGAACGAACTCGTGCGCGAGGCCCTCTGGGAGCGGGCCACCGGCCGCGCCGACGACGGGTCGGTGGTGCTCGTCTGGCGGGCGAACAACGAACAAGGCTTCGAACTACGCACCTGGCAGCCGAAGCGCTACGTACCGGTGAACGTCGAAGGCATCTGGCTGACGCGGCGGCCCACTGCGGAGTGACTACAGTACCGGGACGGGACGATCTGAGCGTGGAAGAGGGTTAAACATGTTC
>JBARYS010000381.1:0-5477 GCA_049648155.1 Catalinimonas sp.
GTCTTCGAGGGTCTGCGGCACGGGTTGATGGCTTGATTGATACCAAATATCCGGCGTGCTCGCTTACAAAAATCAAGAGAAAAGTTGGAATAATTACGTGAGATGACCAGGCGGATGTTTTGCTACGAACCGACCGTAGCCGCGATGCTCACAGAAAGGATCGACGTGAAGATATCCGAGATCTGTTTCGACGTTGCCCTGGCCTACTTCAGAGGCCTGTGCGCGTAAAAGAGACGTAGATCAGCAGTCGATCTCTGCACCGGGCGTCCTAAAAACTGTAGCTGAAGTTCAGCAGCAAAATCCGGGTTTCGCGCTTGTAGAGGAGCGTCTGCGAGAAGGTCGAGCCGGCGTTCTCGCTCCGGAAGTTGCTCGTATCGAACAGGTCTTGCAGGGTCACGCCTACGGAAGCCCTCTCGTCCAGAAACGATCGGCGGGCGCTCACGTCCAGAAAGTAGCGGGCCAGGTCGCGGCCCTGCGCCTCGATCTCGGGGGCGGTGTAGTTGCCGGTCGCCTGAAAAGAGACGTCCCAGGGCAGTTGCAGTTCGGTGGTGAGGCGAGCGTTCCAGGCCAGGCCGTCGTTGGTGAAGCCGGCGTCCAGATTGGTGCCGTCCACGGTCGTGTAGAAAAAAGAGAGGCCGCCGTTGAGCGACCACCAGTCGGTGATCTCGGTACGGTTGATCAGCTCCAGGCCGGCCGTCTGGCTGGTGGCGAGGTTTTGCGGGCGGCGGTACGAGATGCCGTCGATCACCTCCACGAGGTAGTCCACTTGGCCGTCCACGTGGCGGTAGAACAGGTTCGAGGTCAGGTCAAAGCGCCCGAAGGTGCCGTGATGACCGAACTCCAGCGAGTGGATGAACTCGGGCTGTAGATTGGGGTTGCCTTGCCGGACGTTGAGCGAGTCGGTAATGTCGCGGAACGGGTTTAACCGGCGTCCATTGGGCCGGTCGATGCGGCGGCTGTAGGTGAGCTTCAACTCTTGCTGCCTGCTGAGGTGGAAGAGGCCCTGAAAGCTGGGAAAAAAGTTGAGGTACTGCTGCTGGTTGCGAACGTCGGTCTGGAAGAGCCGCGTGTCGACGAGGGTCTGCTCGGCACGCAGGCCACCCGAAAGGGCGAAGCGCCCCAGCCGCCGGCCGAAGATCACGTAGGCAGCATAAATCTGGTCGCGGTACCGGAAGCGATTGCTCACGTCGGTTAGGTTGCGCCAGCCCTCGGCGTCGGCGGTGGGGGCGGCCGGGTCGAGCCGTTCGTAGATGAAGTCGCTGTCGAAGTCGCGGTAGATCGACTTGAAGCCGGTTTCGAGCTTGCCCGTCCAGAGCGGCTGCACGTAATCCAACTGCGCCACGGCCGTCTGACGGTCGCCGTCGTTGATCGAGCGCTCTTCGCCCGTAGTCTCGCCGGTGGGTTGGTCGGCCCCGTTGTAGATGCCGATGCGCTGGCGCTCCACGTCGTCGCGCAGCGAATGGCTCACGGTGGCGCGCAGCTCGCGTTCGTCGTCGTAGAGCCGCTCCCAGACCAGCGCGTTGTCGAACGTCTGGTTGTTTTCCGTCTCGGCGTTGTCGCGCACGTAGCGCAGCAGCAGCTCGTCGCCGCCTAGGCGCGTCACGCGGGCGAAGGTCAGTTCGTCGTCGGCCTCTTCTTCGAAGTTGACGGCCCCTTCGTACGAGAGCTTGTTCTGGCCCAAGCGCACGTCGCCGCCGAAGTTGAAGGTGTGCTCCAAGTCGTCGCGGGTGCGGTCACGGTACTGCTCCAGCCGCTCCTGGTCGTCGAAGGTGAGGCGCGTGGTGGTCGAGTAGCCCACGTTCGGGAAGCGCCGCAGGTTGTAGCCGCCGTACGCCCCCCAGTCTTGCGCCCGGTGGTTCACGCGGAGGTTGGCGGCCGTGCGCCAGCGGGTACCCACCGTCGCGCTTGCCTTGCCGCGCGTGCCCTGCACCGCCCCGCGCTTCAGCTTGATGTTGATGACGCCGCCCGCGCCCTCGGCGTCGTACTTGGCGTTCGGGTTGTTGATGATCTTCAGGCTTTCGATGGCGTCGGCGGGCAGTTGCTCCAGGTCGGCGGCCAACGCCGAGTTGCGCCCGTCGATCAGGATGTTGATGTTGCCGCTGCCGCGCAGCGAGATGGAGCCGTCTTGCCCCACCGTGACCGAAGGCGTGTTGCGCAGCACGTCCAGCAAGCTGCCGCCCACGCTGTTGAGCATCTGGTCGGGGCGGACGGTGGTGCCCTCCACGTCGGTACTCACCGCCGAGGGCGGCGCTTCAGCCGTCACCACCAGCGCTTCCAGTTGCCGCGCCACGGGCTGTAGGCGCATCGTGCCCAGCTCCACGGGCTTGGTGCCGACCTCCAACGACGTCTTCTCCAGACGGTCGAAGCCGATGAAGGCGACCACGAGGCGGTACCGCCCCGGCTCGGCCTGCAGACTAAATTTGCCTTCGAGGTCAGTAGTGCCGCCGGCCGTGGCCTGCTCCTCGCCGGCGGGGTAGAGGGCCACCTGCGCGTAGGGCACCGCCTCCCCGTTATCCAGGTTCAGCACTTGGCCCCGTACGGACGTCTGGGCGTGCAGTGCCCCGGCGAAGAGAAACGGAAGAAGCGTAAAAAAGAGTAGAGGCGGGCGGGTATATGTCTTCACAGCGAACGTAAAGCCAAGATCAAAAACGACGATACGTGTATCAACGCGAATTCTTGGGGCCGGTTCTCAACATCCACCGAAAGAGCTGACATTTGCCGTAGATCTGCCGTAAGGTTCGACGGCTATTCGTCGTTTAGGCCGTTGGGAAGCGCTACGACGGCGTCGGGATCTTCCACTTCGATGACCAACTGATCGTACTGGGCTTCGTCGAGGTCCACCACCACGGTGCGGGCGGTGTTGCGTACGTCCCAGAATATTTTGCGCCCTTCCTGATAAAAAGTGCCCGCCACGATCAGTCCCTTCCTATCACACAACCCGACTCACAACTGTTCGATGGTCAGTTGCACCGTGCCCCGGCCCACCACCAGCGCCCGGACACCCTCGCGGGTGATGAAGATCTGTCCCGGTTGCAGCTCCTGCACCTCACCGTTCAGGGTGATGCCTTCGGTGGGTTGGTAGCCGTCGAGGTAAGCGGCCAGTTGCACCCGGGCGCTGTCGATCTGTGGGCCCACCGGAAAGCGAAAGGCCTCCTCCATCCGGCGGACGAACGTGCCGTGCGCCAGCCAGGCGGCCGCCCGTGTGAGGGCGTCTTCCGTGTCGAGCGAGTAGTCCAGGTCGTCGACCACGATCAGTCGCTCGGCTGGGTCGTAGCGCGGCTTTCCCTGCAAAAACACGCGCCCCTCCACGTCGCCCCGCAGGCGGAGGGCCGCCACCAGGTCGGCACCGCTGCCGTACAGCGCCACGTCGGTCACCTCAACGGTGCGCTTGCCGTCCTGAAAGGTGAACGTCCGGTCCGCGACCGCCTCGCGCAGCAGTTGCGCCGCACGGTCGTACGAGACCTCACCCAGCAGGCCGACCTCAAAGTCGGCCGGCACCGCGTCGGTGTGGCGTAGCGGGGGCAGGGGCACGCGCCCCACATCGGGTTTGCGGCCGGTGAACGTCTCGGCGTAGCCCCGGAAGCCGATCTGCCCGCGGATGATCCCCCCCCGCGTGTTCAGCGGCGTCATCACCACCTCGGTGGGGCGCACGCGCAGCCACGTTTCGTGGGCGGCCGAAAGTATCACCGGCCGCTGCACCGACCGCCACGCCTCGGCCACCGGCGTGCGGAGGTCCAACTGTTGGGCCACGGCGGCGTCGATCTTCCCGGCGATCTGCCGCTGCTGCCGCCGCAGCTCGCCCTCCACCAGTTTGTCGACGGGGATGCGGATACCGGCGATGCGTAGCTCCGGGCGGGTAATCCAGTCGAAGCCCGCCGCCTCGGTGTCGGGCCGCAGCCGCCAGTTGGAGTCGACCCGCAGGCGCGTGTCGAACCGCACGTTCAGCGCAAACTCAGTCTCTTCGTAGCGCGCCAGCTTGATGCCGAAACGCCCCAGATCGACGCCCGCCTTGGCCCAGATGCGCAGCGGCACGTCGAGGTGAAACAGGTCGCCCTCGCCACTCACGCGCACGGGGTTGCGGCGCAGCACGCGCAGGGCCAGGTTGTCGTCATCCACCCGCTCGTCGACGTAGAGCGTGTCGCCCAACTCCCGGTTCAGGCGGCGCTGTAGCTGCACGACGGGCACTTCGACCGGCACGGTCAGCACCGACAGCGGCGGTTGGTACTGAATATCTTCGTAGTACTCTTCCGGCCCGTCGGGCGAAAGGGTTTTACAGGCCACAAGGGCGAGCAGGAGCAATGGGAGAGCAGCGCGCATCGCGAAGAGTACGCAGCCGCCCGCGCGCTTGTTCCCGCACCGCACGCTTGGTTTAATCATCGAAAAGAAAGGCTTGCAGGGCGGCGACCGTCTCGGCGGGACGCTCGGCGTGCAGCCAGTGCCCCGCGCCCGCCACGGTCTGAAGGGTTGCTTGCGGAAAGTGCGCTTGGATGGCGGGCAAGTCGGCGTCGCGGACGTAGTCGGAGCGCTCACCGCGCAGAAAGAGCGTGGGGCCTTCGTAGCGGGCGGCGTCGGGCAGCGCCTCGCCCACGCGGTCGGCGTCGCGGTCCAACACCGGCAGGTTTACGCGCCACGCGTAGCCCCCGTCAGGTCGCCGCGCCAGGTTCTTCAACAGAAACTGCCGCGTACCCACGTCGGGCACGTGCGCGGCGAGGGCGGCGTCGGCATCCTGACGGCGCTGCAACCGGTCGATGGGCACCGACTTCAAGCCCGTCAGGATGGTGTCGTGGTGGCGCGGGTAGGCGCGGGGCGCAATGTCGACCACCACCAGCTTTCCGACCCGCTCCGGGTGTTGCGTCGCCAGAAACATCGCCGCCTTGCCGCCCATCGAGTGCCCGACCACCCGCGCCTCGCTGATGCCCCGATCGTCGAGAAAGCGCACCAGGTCGGCGCTCATGGCGACGTAGTGAAACGTGTCGTCGTGCGGCGACTGCCCGTGGTTGCGCAGGTCGGGCAGGTATACCGGGCCGTCGGTATCGAGCGCGCGGCTCTGCGTGAGCCAATTATCGCCCGAGCCCAAGAAGCCATGCAAGACCAAAGTAGGCGTGCCGGTAGCTGACTCGTTCAAAGTGCGGTAGTGGAGGTCTAATGCCATGGTAAGAAGGTGAAAAGAAGAAAACGCAGCAAGGTAGCCCAGCCTAAAACAGACAGACCGCAACCCAAGCCGCACAAAGGAAACCCCGAACCGGGCCGCCGGAGCGGGGCTGACACGATGGTCAACGCAGCCACCGCCGTCGGCTCTCGTGGCGGGCGGCGTCGGCATCCGGGTCGTCCTGGATGTGGTAGGTCTGGTAGAAAGGCCGCGCGCCCGCCTCCATCGTGATCGACTGAAGCTGCCCGCGCCGCACCACCGTCAGGCGGCCGTTGGGGGCGGCGGGCCGTTCGTCGAGCGACCCGCCCAGTCGCCGGTCGTCCAGGGC
>JBARYS010000382.1:0-2198 GCA_049648155.1 Catalinimonas sp.
ATCATAAGCCGAACTTCCTTGCACAGTTATGGGAAGAGCTGGTGCCCTCCGACGAAGGCATTGCTTACTTCGATCCGGATATTGTGGTATGCAGATCTTGGAGTTTTTACCTCGACTGGATGCAGCACGGCGTGGCGCTGTGCGCGGACGTAAACTCACCGGTCCACAGAACCAGCCCGCTGCGCAGAGAGTGGCAGCGTTATTTCGCTCAGCATGACCTCGACCTACGCTCTGATCTTGATGTGTACGTCAACGCGGGATTTGTCGGCGTACCCCCCGCTAAGAAGGAGTTCATCATGACCTGGAAGCAGATACAGGAGTGGATGGCACCGGCCATCGGGGGGCTAAGCGAATCTAAGGTGCCCGCGGCTGCGGACAAGGCCGGCAATAAAGACTTACCGTACCTGTTTAGCTGTTCGGATCAAGACGCCCTGAACGTAACTATGATGGTGCACGACGACCAGATAACCCTGTTAGGACAGGAGGGGATGGGCTTCATTCCAGGGTTCAACGTCATGGAGCACGCCGTGGGGCCTTATAAGCCGTGGAATATCAGTTACGCCAAGCGTGCGCTCGGTGGTCGCGGTGTCCGCCGGGTCGACAAACTGTTCTGGAGCTATGCGGATCAGCCGATCGCGGTCTATCCTCAGAGGACGATCAGACTGAAAAAGGCGGACTCGCTGACGGCTTCGCTGGTATCACGCGTCATTAAGCGATAACGTCCTGTTGATGAAACTTGTATTCATCTGCGGCTCACTCGAACCCGGTAAGGACGGCGTCGGCGACTACACCCGTCGGCTGGCCGGCGCGCTGATCAGGCGTGGCCTTACGGTGACGGCCGTGGCCTACAATGACTGTCACGTAACGTTGGTGAGCCCAGAGGTACAGCACGCAGACACCACGGCGGTGCCGGTATTAAGGTTACCCAAGGCGCTGCCTCAAAGAGGTAAGGCATCGTTAGTCAGGCAGTGGATCAAGGACCACGCGGCCGACGTGGTCAGCCTTCAATTTGTTCCTTACTCTTTTCATCACAAAGGGCTGCCGTTTGAATTTGTTCTGCATCTGCCCCGGATGGGGGAGAAGGTCGCATCGCACATTATGTTCCACGAACTTTGGGTCGGAACCACCGGTCGTTGGTCTAAACGGAAAAGGCTGCTCGGCTTCGTACAGAAGCAGATAATCATGAAGATGATCAGAGACGTTGCGCCCGCGCTGATTACCACTACCATCGATGTTTACCGACACTGTTTACACCCTCGGCAGACACAACTTTTGCCGCTGTTTGGTAATATCCCCATCAGCAGCACCGCCTCAAAAGACGCTTTTCGCCGAGCGGAACGATATCTGACGGCCATTCATTTCGGAACGTTCTCAACTAGCAGGCAAGATTTTGCTAATCAGGTAGACTACTTAGTGAAACTGTCGGAGCAAGAGAATAAAAAGCTCTTCTTTCAGATAGCGGGAAGCGGTGGGCCAAGCAAAGAAGGATCGCTACGGTACCTGAAGTCGATAACCCCTGCGGTTGAGGTTGACGACGCGGGCTATGTGGATGCCGAAACCGCCTCCCGTCTTATGCTGAGCGCAGACGTCGGCGTTTCTCGCTCAGACTACCTCAATTGGGGAAAAAGCGGTACTACCGCCGCAATGCTTGAGCACGGGCTGCCGGTCTTGTTGCGGGGGCAAGGGCCCGCCTCCGCCGGCAGACCGGGGGGCAACGATGCTCGTTTCTTGTTTCACGACGACTCCTTACGCCTACCTTCCAAACGGCCGCCCGCGCATCAACTGGCCGCCGTGGCCGAACGTTTCCATAGCCTTTTAGAAACTCATACCCAGTAATCACGATTCAACACCATGAAATATCTGTATCAAATCGAAGGCGCGCTGAGGAACAATATCGGTGACGTGCTGCAAGGTATGGTCGCAAAAAGATTTTTACCCGAAGGCGCGGAGGTTGTTGATCGGGAAGCGCTGGCCGACATCGATACCGGGGAGCCGAGCTTTCTGGTGGCGAACGGCTGGTACATGCACTCGTGGGAAAAATTTCCGCCGCCGCCGAACGTAACGCCGCTCTACGTGTCCGTACACGTGGCCGACTCGCAGCTTCTTCTTGATCCGGCGATCAGAAATCACTTTTTGATGCACTCTCCCATCGGATGCCGCGACGTAAAGACCCTTAAATTGTTTGCAGGGTGGGGGAT
>JBARYS010000383.1:0-2252 GCA_049648155.1 Catalinimonas sp.
GGCCGTGGTGGAGGCGCACCAGGGGCGCGTCACGCTCACCAGTGCGCCGGGGCAGGGCAGCACCTTCGCGCTTTACCTCCCCACCCCGTGACCCCGGCCCGCCTGCTGCTGGTCGAAGACGACGAGAGCCTCGGCTTTCTGCTTACCGAACACTTCGAGGCGGCCGGCTACCGGGTGGTGCATTTCTGCGACGGTCTGGCTGCCCGCGAGGCGTTCGAACCGCGCGCTTACACACTGGCGGTGTTCGACGTGATGCTGCCCCGCCTCGACGGCTTTGCCCTAGCCGAACACGTCCGCCGACACGACGCCGACGTGCCGCTGCTGTTCCTCACGGCGCGGGAGCAACCCGAAGACCGCCTGCGGGGCTTCCGCCTGGGTGGCGACGACTACGTGACCAAGCCCTTTAGCCTGGAAGAGCTGGACCTACGCGTGCGGGCCATCCTGAGACGGACCAGCGGCGCTCCCGAGCCCGGCGTGTACCACTTCGGCCGGACGACGCTCGACCACCGGAACCTACGGCTGGAGTGCGACGGCCACGCGCGCCGCCTCACGCAACGCGAGGCCGACCTGCTGCGGATGCTGGCGCGGCATCCCAACCAGGTGGTGGCACGCGAGCGGATCCTAAAAGATATCTGGGGAGAGGAGGGCTACTTCGTCACGCGCAGCATGGACGTGTTCGTCTCGCGCCTGCGGAAGTACCTGCGGCCCGACCCCACGCTGCGCATCCGCAACGTGCACGGCGTCGGCTTCTGCCTCGAAGCGCCTTATGTATGCCGTAGTGAAAGAAAATAGACACAGTATGGCATCTAAATAAAATACTAATACAGGCCATCTGGATAACTGCGTAACCAAAAACGTCCGTCGAAATATTGAATTCTCGGATGGAGGCAAGCAGTACAGTTCTAGTCGATGATGGTTTTGGAGTAACTAGAGGTGTTTCTGCTACTGCCGGCGGCTCAAGCTGTGGTGAGGCTTTGCAAAATGCCTGCGCGAAGGCTGCGCATTCAGCTCTTGCAATTGGAGCTGCTTGAGGTGAGAGTTCTACAACTCGAATGCACGAACGGAAGCCGCATGATTGTGCGCTCCGTTCGTGCTCAATTAGTGTCGGGAACGGGAGAAAGACCGTGACAAAGGCCACGGCCGGGAATACGGCCGCTGATCAGGCTTTCAAAAGTTTGACATCCGGGTAAGTCAGGATGGTCTTGTCTCTGGTGAGAAAGGTGAGGTCTTCGGCTTTGGCCTGGGCAATCTGGATACGGTCGAACGGATCACGGTGAATTTGAGGCAGGGTTTCCGTCATCACGGCGTGTTCTCCGGTGATGTCCAGCAGTAGAAAGGCCTGTTGCTGAATTTGTGGGAGTATATCCCCCTCGAAGTGGAGCTTGCCTGTGGCACGTTTGACGGCAATTTCCCAGACGACGGCCGCACTCACGTAGACGATATTGGCCGGTTCTTCCAAGACAGATAGAGCTTGCTTTGACAAGGACGTGGGGTCTTGTAGCGCCCAAAGCAGGATATGGGTATCAAGCAAATAACGGGTCACGCGCGGCTATTCAG
The DNA here is from genome assembly GCA_049648155.1 of Catalinimonas sp. GTDB lineage: Bacteria > Bacteroidota > Bacteroidia > Cytophagales > Flexibacteraceae > JBARYS01. The sequence goes on from JBARYS010000383.1 coordinate 1,558, forward strand.
GAAAGACCGGCCCGTCATTAAAAGAGCGGGCAATCTCTTCGTTGGTTTCCGGTGAATCCCAGTCGTCGGCCAGCCAGATTTTGCCCTTCATGACGCCAAGTTGACGCTTTGGCGCAGTTGCTGCCGCCTCTTCTTGAAGGGTCTTTTCGATGATGCGCTGCACCTTCTGAAGCTGTTGGGCACTCAGATGGTCGATTTTGCTGTGCAGATGGGCGCGTATTTCGGTGGTCGTCATAGGGTAAGTATACCTGATTGGGGCCGATTTTTCAACATTTCAATCTTAGAGGTTGGTAGTAGAAACTAGCACGAGGTAGGCCTAGCAGCTCACATTGACGGCTGATACTGAGTTGATGTTTGGGTTCGATAAGCGCTCTTTTGTCCGGATTGCTTAAGGTGTTTGTTGTAGCTTTTCTTTCACAAAATCGAGTTCAACCTTTAGCTGACCGATCTGCTGAAAAAGGGGTGCGGTGATACGCTCAAGTTCGCCCTGTGGTAGGTCAGACTTCTGCCGTCCGAAAAGAGTAGGCATGCCGGAGAGGGCTTGCTGCTTCCACTTCGAGACTTGGTGAGGATGAACCGAGAACTCTGCACAAATCTGAGAAACTGTCTTCTGGCCTTTCAAGGCTTCGAGGGCGATTTTGGTTTTGAAGCTCGGATCGAGATTACGTCGGTGTCTGTTAGCCATTTTTGAACTT